>NZ_JBDMZG010000149.1:0-39852 GCF_039769035.1 Pacificibacter sp. | reverse complement strand
CTTCAGAGCGCGGCGACGGTCAGACAGTGCCGCCGCGCTCATAAATCAACAGTAACGATCCATTGGAACAGACCATGCGCCGTATTTTCTTTGCCACACACCCTTACTTACTTTGGCTGATTTTGGCCTCGCTCGGGATCATGATGACGGTCACGGCTTTGACGTCCACCGACCCGAAGATATTTCACCAATTGGTGCACCCAGCAGGGGAAACGTCGGCGCGGTTGTTGATCATTTTGATGATGGCGACGCCTCTGACCATGTTGCTTAAGGGCTGGCGCGGGCCGCAGTGGTTGAAACGCAATCGCCGGTATTTGGGCGTGGCTTCCTTTGGCTATGCTTTGTTGCACACGATATTTTATCTGATCGATAAGGCCTCTGTCGCCAGTGTCGTAGGCGAGCTGCCACGTCTGTACATCTGGACCGGTTGGATCGCTTTCTTGATCTTTGTGCCGCTGGCGTTGACCTCGATGGATTACTTTGTGCGCAAAATGGGCACATGGTGGAAATGGTTGCAACGTTGGACTTACGCTGCCGCTGTGCTGACTTTGGTGCATTGGGCCGCTTTGCATGATTGGGGCGGGGCTGCGCCTGCTTTGATACATTTCGGGCCGCTTATTGCGCTTGAGGCTTACCGCGTTTGGTATTGGTACTTGCGTCCCAGCCGCAGAACTGCGCGGGCATCCTAAAGAGATAAAAACGCAGCCCAAATTTGAGGCTGCGTTTTTTGTAGTGGCTCGCCGTTAGGTTTGGCACCTTCAAAAGAAAATCGCGAAAGGTTGTGCTTGTTGAAATAGGGGTGCTTGAGTGCCCGAAGTCATTGACGTTACCAAGAAATTCAGTGAACTTGCCCCGTGCCGTTTTTTCATTTTCAAGAGCCAGCCTAGACAAGAGTCCCTTATGATACAGAACAAAGATCTTGCAGCCCGCCTGCGTGCTGATGCGAATGCCCAACTGTCGTTTTTTAAGGCCAGCTTGCGGTCTGATGGCGGGCTTGCTGTGCTGACACGTGAGGGCCAGCATCGTCCAAATGAGCCGCAAGAGCTGATCACCACCACGCGCATGATTCATTCCTATGCTTTGGGGAAACTTGCCGGCGCACCAGATTGCGACGCAATCATTGATGCAGGCATGGCGGCGCTTTGGGATCGTCATCGCGACACCGTGCATGGTGGGTACAATTGGTCATTTGATGAAAACGGGCCTGTAGAGACCGACAAGCTGGCATATGGGCACATGTTTGTTTTGTTGGCGGCTTCAAGTGCGAAAGCTGTGGGGCACCCCGATGCAGATCGTTTGCTGGTGGACATCTCTGAAGTGATCGATGCACGGTTTTGGGAACCTTCGGCAAACTTGATGTGCGATGAATTTCGTCAAGATTGGACGCCGTTTTCTGACTACCGCGGCATGAACGCAAATATGCACGGGGTCGAAGCCCATCTGAGCGCTTTTGAAGTGACGGGGGATCGGCAGTACCTCACGCGGGCGCAAGACATCTTGTCGTTTTTTGTCGACAAAATGGCTGCAAACAATGGTTGGCGGTTGCCCGAACATTATACGTCTGATTGGCAAGTCGATTATGCTTATGAAGGCAATCCGATGTTCCGCCCCAAGGGGACCACGCCGGGCCATTCGTTTGAACTTGGTCGTTTGTTGATTCAGGCTTGGGATCTGGACGGGCGCAAAGATGATGCACCGGTGCGTGCGCGTGCTTTGATCGAAACTGCGTTGAAAGATGCTTGGCTGCCGGAAACAGGGTTTGCCTACACCTTGGACTTTGACGGATCGGTGCGGGTGCGTGATCGCTATTGGTGGCCTGTGGCCGAAGCGATTGGTGCTGTGGCCACGTTGCTAAAACTGGACAACTCCGAGACAGATCGTGCTTGGTATGATCGCCTATGGACCGCTGGGTTCGATTTGTTCGTTGATCATGAACATGGCGGCTGGGTGCCTGAAATCGACGCTGATGGCGCGCAGGCCGAGATACAGTTCGTCGGAAAGCCTGATATCTATCACGCTTTGCAAGCCGACCTTTACCCGCTTCATGATGGCGTGTCGGGCCATTATGAGGGGATCAAAGGCGTTCTGACAGGCGCGTAGTGAACTGCCGCGCACCGAGCGCAAAAACGCGCCGCAGAAGTTAACGTAAGGGCGTGGTCTAAGCTTTCGCAGCCCGCAGGCCCAACATGTCGCGGGCTTGCTGCCACGTTGCGACGGGGCGTTCATAGGTTTCACACAGATCTGTGACGCGGCGCACGAGGGCGGCGTTTGATGCGGCCAATGTGTTTTTGTCGATACGCACGTTGTCTTCCAAACCAGTGCGTGCGTGCCCGCCTGATGACACAGCCCATTCGTTCAGCGTAAACTGGTGGCGCCCGATACCGGCGGCGCACCATTCTGCGTCAGGTGTGAGTCGTTTCACGGTTTTGATATAGTAATCAAATACATCGCGATCGACTGGCATCGCGTTTTTCACGCCCATCACGAATTGCACATAGAGCTTTCCGGCGATCCGCCCGTCTTTCACCATGGCGGCGGCTTGATGGATGTGGCTCAAATCGAAGGCTTCGATTTCGGGTTTGACATCATATCTGCGCATCTCGCTTGCCAACCAATCGACCAACGCAGGTGGGTTTTCATAGACCCGTGTTGGGAAGTTGTTTGAGCCAACAGAAAGCGACGCCATATCAGGGGACAAGTTCAACATCGCACCGCGTGTTTCACCCGCGCCTGAGCGCCCGCCCGTGGAAAACTGGATAATCATGCCCGGGCAATGTTTTTCCAGACCTTCTTTAAGCAAGGCGAATTTTTCTGGATCGCTTGAAGGGGTCTCATCATCGTTGCGCACATGTGCGTGGACGATAGACGCACCGGCTTCAAAGGCTTCTTGGGTGCTTTCAATTTGTTCTGTCACTGTGATCGGAACGGCAGGGTTGTTGGCTTTTGTGGGCAAAGACCCTGTGATCGCAACACAAATAATACAAGGTTTTTGAGTGGCAGTCATGGGGCAGTGTCCTTTGATAGAAAGTGAAAGCTATGCTGACAGTACCGACTTTGCGCCGATGTTCCAGCGTGATCTCGTCGCAGGGTGTGAGCCGCGAAACGGGGTTGCGTGTCAGGAATGTGCGCAAACTGCTCGAATCGGGTTGAGTTTCGGTTTAAAGGCGCTTTGAGTGTGATTCAGGCAACGGTTTTGCGACAGTTGAAGAGAGCAGCGATTTATTTTTGAGTTTGACTACACATCGTGTAGTTAGCGCTAACATTTGTCGCATTGGGGTCAAATTTGGCCTTGGTGCACATGAAAAAGGACTACAGACTATGCGCGAATGGTGGCGGGACGCCGTAATTTATCAGATCTACCCACGTTCATTTCAAGACGACAATGGCGATGGCGTTGGCGATCTTAAAGGAATCACGCGTCGGTTGGACTATGTTGCGTCCCTTGGGGTTGATGCGATTTGGCTGTCACCGTTTTTCACGTCGCCAGACAAAGACATGGGCTATGACGTGTCCGATTACACCAGCGTCAATCCGCTGTTTGGCACGATCGACGACTTTGATGCGTTGATGACCAAGGCGCATGATCTTGGCCTGAAAGTAATCATTGATCAGGTTTTGTCCCACACATCTGATCAACATGAATGGTTTAAGGAAAGCCGCAAAGACAAGACCAATCCAAAAGCGGATTGGTATGTTTGGGCTGACCCGCAAAAAGATGGCACAGCGCCGACCAACTGGCCGTCCGTGTTTGGTGGGTCTGCGTGGATGTTTGATGCGCGCCGCCGTCAGTACTATTTGCACAACTTCCTTGTGGAGCAGCCTGACTTGAACTTCCACAACCCTGAGGTTGTGGATGCCTTGATCGAAACAATGCGTTTTTGGTTGGAGCGCGGCGTGGACGGCTTCCGTTTGGACACGGTGAATTTCTACGTGCACGACAAGAAACTGCGTAACAATCCGCCAAACGATTGGGATGAGTTCCCTGGAAACCCCTATGAGGCGCAGTCGCACCTATTTTCCAAAACTCAGCCTGAAAACATCGCAGTCCTACAGCGTTTACGTGGCTTGATGGATGAGTTTGATGACCGCATGCTGATTGGTGAAGTTGGCGACGACTGGAACCGTCAAGTCGAAGTGATGGGGCGCTACACCTCTGGCAATGACAAGCTGCATATGGCGTATTCCTTTGCGATGCTTGGGCCAGACCACAACCCTGATCATTTCAAAAACTGCATTTCTGAGTTCTTGACCAAAGCGCCAGACGGCTGGCCTTGTTGGTCGTTCTCCAACCACGATGTGCCACGCCATGCGACACGTTGGGCGACGACACCAGAATTGACAGACACAGTTGCGCGCCAAGCGATCAACATGCTGATCACATTCCCGGGTGCGCTGGGCGTGTATCAAGGCGAAGAGTTGGGGCAGACAGAAACCGACATCGAATTCCACGAGCTACGTGATCTGGGCTACATTGATTTTTGGCCTGACAACAAAGGCCGCGATGGATGTCGCTCGCCGATGGTTTGGGACGCAACTGAAAAGCACGCTGGCTTTTCCACAGGCGACCCATGGTTGCCCGTGAAAGCGCCGCAGATCGCACGTGCGGTGTCAGGGCAAGAAGGCAAGGACGACAGCATTTTGGCGGCGTACCGCGCAGCGCTGGCTTTCCGCAAAGAACGTGATGAGCTGCGCTACGGCGACACGAACTTCCCATCCGTGGCTGACCCGTTGTTGGCCGTAAGCCGGAGCTTGGATGGTGTGACGCTCACGGGCGTTTTCAACCTTTCTGACAAGGAACACGCGGTGGATCTGACAGCAGGCGTAAAACAGGTTGGGGATGCGCATGCTGATCTGGCCGGATCAAAAGTGACGCTCCCAGCATTTGGGTTCGCCTTTTTTGAAACTGAAGATGGCGCACCAGCCATTGGGTGACAATATGCATTAAGGGTGGACGCTCGGGGATTTGCGCAACAAAATTGCAAAGACCCGAGCAATCCCAACGCTCTTAATGCTGGAGACGACCGACTTACGTTGCAAGGGATCTCACGAGGTTCCGCGGGCGTGAAACGCACAGAAGGACAGCAAAGACATGCCAAAGAAAGTTGATACAACCAAGGCGCTGCGTGCGGCTTTGCCGCATGATATTGCACAGGATTTGGTGCACGGCAGACTGAACGATCCGTTTCAGTTTCTTGGTTTGCATGAGCATGCGGATGGATTTGCCCTGAACGTTTTTGTGCCCAATGCAGATACGATGCACTGCGTGACTGGGAAAAGAACCAAGACGCCGATGGTTGCGGTTCCCTTTGCGCCTGGGCTGTTTTGTGCGCTTTTGCCTAAAAACGTTCCCTACAAAATCGAGGCGACATTTGGCGACAGCACATGGGTCTTTGCGGATCCTTATGGGTTTGGTTCCAGTCTGAGCGGCGATGATCTGTATTATTTGGGCGAAGGCTCGATGAAGCGGGTTTGGGATGTGCTTGGCGCGACACCAATGACCCACGAGGGTGTTGAGGGCGTGCGCTTTGCCGTCTGGGCGCCGAATGCAGAACGCGTGGCTGTCGTGGGTGACTTCAATTCTTGGGACACGCGCCGTCATGGCATGCGCCGCTTGGGTCAGTCTGGCGTTTGGGACATTTTTGTCCCTGAGGTGCAAGCCGGCGACGTTTATAAATATGCGATCCGAGGAGCAGGTGGGCATGACTTGCCGCTAAAAGCCGATCCTATTGGATTTGGATCAGAGCATCCGCCAAAAACAGGGTCCGTTGTGCGCGATATATCTGACGCCGAATGGGATGATACTGCGTGGATGCAGACGCGTGCCGACGTGCAAAATATCGATGCGCCGATTTCAATCTATGAGGTCAATCTGGCCAGCTGGAAGCGTGCCGATGGCAATCGTCCGTTGTCCTATGTGGAATTGGCGGATCAGTTGGTCGACTATGTGGCTGACATGGGGTTCACCCATATTGAATTGATGCCGATCACCGAACACCCTTTTGACGGGTCTTGGGGCTATCAACCGATTGGCATGTTTGCCCCAACCATTCGCCACGGCACACCAGATGAATTCCGCGCGCTGGTGACGGCTGCGCACAAAAAAGGCCTTGGGGTTTTGCTCGATTGGGTGCCTGCGCACTTCCCGACTGATATTCACGGGCTTGGCCAATTCGACGGTACGGCTTTGTATGAACACGCCGATCCGCGCGAAGGGTTCCACCAAGATTGGAACACGCTGATCTATAACTTTGGCCGCAAAGAGGTCGCCAACTACATGCGCTCTAACGCATTGTATTGGCTTGAGGAATACCACCTTGATGGTTTGCGTGTCGATGCTGTGGCGTCGATGCTCTACCGCGATTATTCGCGCAAACACGATGAATGGGTGCCCAACAAAGATGGCGGGCGCGAGAACTATGAGACCATCGCATTCCTGCAGGGAATGAACACGCTGTGCTACGGCGAGGTTGAAGGCATCATGACCGTGGCCGAGGAAAGCACCGCCTTTCCGGGTGTGTCGACGCCGGTCGATCATGGTGGGCTTGGCTTTGGGTTTAAATGGAACATGGGGTGGATGAACGACACCCTGCGTTACATGGAAGAAGACCCGATCAATCGCAAATACCACCACCATTTGCTGACACATTCGATCAGCTACGCCTATACGGAAAACTTTGTGCTGCCGATCAGTCACGACGAAGTGGTCCACGGCAAAGGGTCTATGATTGACAAAATGCCGGGCAATGACTGGGAACAGTTTGCCAACCTGCGGGCTTACTACGGCTTTATGTGGACACATCCGGGTAAAAAGCTGTTGTTCATGGGGCAAGAATTCGCACAGCGCGAAGAGTGGAACCACAATCAAAGCTTGGATTGGCATTTGATGGATGCACCTGCGCATGCGGGCATTCAGCATTTGGTGCGTGATTTGAACACGGTGTATCGCAGCACGCCTGCGCTGCATGTGAATGACACTCGCCCCGCTGGCTTTGGCTGGATTGAAGGCGCTGATGTCGAAAATTCGATTTACGTTTATGTGCGTCACGGCAATGCGGGCGACCCAAAGGTTGTGACCATTTTGAACATGACGCCAGTTGAACGCACGGGGCACCGCGTTGGCCTGCCTGCGGGCGGGTTCTGGCGCGAAGCATTGAATACCGATGCCGAAGTTTATGGCGGAGGTGGGCGTGGAAATCTGGGAGGAGTTCACGCTCAAGACGTTGAATGGATGGGGCAATCCCATTCCGCAGAATTTACACTGCCGCCGTTGTCGGCCGTGATTTTAATTGAAGGGGAGGAGACATAATGAAGCCTACACCGAACCAGCGGTTGTCCAACCGCGCGATGGCCTTTGTACTTGCGGGGGGACGTGGCAGTCGCTTGAAAGAGCTGACAGATCATCGTGCAAAACCCGCCGTGTATTTTGGCGGCAAAACGCGGATTGTTGATTTCGCACTGTCGAACGCGCTCAATTCCGGCATTCGTAAGATGGCAATTGCCACACAGTATAAAGCGCACAGTTTGATCCGCCATTGCCAGCGCGGCTGGGGCTTTTTGCGCGCAGAACGCAACGAGTACTTGGATATCTTGCCTGCGTCCCAGCGTATTTCTGAAGAGAAGTGGTATCTGGGCACAGCGGATGCTGTGACGCAAAATATCGACATTATCGACAGCTATGGCGTTGATTTTATTGTTATCTTGGCGGGTGATCACATCTACAAGATGGATTACGAAATCATGTTGCAGCAGCACCTTGATCAGGGCGCGGATGTCACCATCGGGTGTTTGACTGTGCCACGCATGGAAGCTGCTGCCTTTGGTGTGATGCATTGTGATACGAAAGATCGCATCACGCAGTTCTTGGAAAAACCCGCTGATCCGCCTTGCATCCCAGGCGATCCCGATCACGCTTTGGCATCAATGGGCATTTACGTGTTCCGTTGGGAGCTCCTGCGCGAACTGCTTTTGCAAGATATGAACGATCCCAATTCCAGCCATGATTTCGGCAATGATATCATTCCGCAGATCGTGAAAAACGGCAAAGCCGTTGCGCACCGGTTTGAAGACAGCTGCGTGACCAGCGGGCTTGAGGTCGAACCTTACTGGCGTGACGTGGGCACGATTGATGCGTTTTGGCAGGCCAATATCGACCTGACACAATTCACTCCACCGCTTGATCTGTACGACAACACATGGCCGATTTGGACCTATTCTGAAAGCGTGCCGCCAGCCAAGTTTATTCACGACGAAGAAGATCGTCGCGGTATGGCTGTGTCGTCACTGATCTCGGGCGGATGTATCGTGTCGGGCTCTGAAATTCGTGAATCTCTGTTGTTCACGGGTGTTGGCTGTCACTCATATTCATCGCTCGATCAGGTTGTTGCGCTTCCATACGCGCAAGTTGGCCGTCAAGCTCAACTGTCAAAATGTGTGGTTGATCGCGGCGTGATCATTCCTGACGGATTGGTTGTGGGCGAAGACCCAATCGAAGATGCAAAATGGTTCCGTCGGACCGATGAAGGCACCGTTTTGATCACGCAATCGATGCTGGATAAACGTGCATCTGTCTTGGAGTAAATAATATGCGCAATGTTCTGTCTGTGACTTCTGAATGTGTTCCCCTTGTGAAAACGGGGGGGCTCGCGGATGTTGCGGGCGCATTGCCCGCCGCTGTGGCAGCACACGGATGGGACATGCGCACGTTACTTCCGGCCTACAAAGGCCTATTGAAAAAGGCTGCGGCGCAAGACGTGGTTTGGAAGTCAAAAGAACTTTTCGGCGGGCCTGCACGTGTGGTGCAAGGTGAAGCTGGCGGAAATGTTGTTTTGCTTCTCGACGCGCCGCACCTGTATGACCGAGACGGTGGACCTTATGGTGACCCAGTTGATTTTCCCGACAATCCGCAACGGTTTGCGGCGCTGTCTTTTGTGGCGGCTGAAATCGCGCGCAATGGGTTGAGCGATGGATGGCGGCCCCATGTTGTGCATGCGCACGATTGGCAAGCGGGTTTGGCGCCAACCTATTTGAAATATGGAACGCCCACAGATGTGGCAACCGTGATGACGGTGCACAATATCGCGTTTCAAGGCGTGGCGCCCGCCGCAATGCTTGGGGCGTTGGATTTGCCGCTGGACGCGTTCACACCTGATGAGTTGGAATACTGGGGGCAGATCAGCACGCTGAAAGCTGGGCTGGTCCATGCGGACGCCATCACCACCGTCAGCCCAACTTATGCCGCTGAGTTGATGCGTCCTGAGTTTGGATTGGGCCTTGAGGGCGTCTTGGCCGCACGTGCAGGCGATTTGTCCGGCATTCTAAATGGCATCGACACGGATGTTTGGAACCCCGAGACCGACCCCGAAATCACGCCATACTCTGCGCGCTCTTTGGCCGGTAAAAAGAAAAACCGCACGGCTCTTTTGGCGGAATTTGGATTGTCGCCCACGAAGGGGCCGCTGGCGATTATTGTCAGCAGGCTCACCTCGCAAAAGGGCATGGATTTAATTGCGGGGGCAGCCGAAGAGTTCGTGGCGAACGGCGGTGCATTGGCCATTCTTGGCAGTGGCGACCCGCAGATCGAAGACGATTTGCGCCTGTTGGCGCGCAATAATCCTGGGCAAGTGGGGCTGTGCATCGGTTATGATGAAGCTTTGTCGCATCGGATGTTTGCGGGGGGCGATATCGTTTTGGTGCCATCGCGCTTTGAGCCATGTGGTCTGACGCAATTGTACGGACTGAGATACGGCACAGTTCCGGTGGTCGCGGCCACGGGTGGATTGGCTGACTCTGTAGTGAATTCTAATGTCGCGGCGACCCAAATGGGCGTTTCGACTGGGTTTCAATTTCACCCCATCGATAAAGGGGTGTTTGCGCATTGTTTACGAGGGGTTGTTGACGCCTTTTCCCGCAAAACGGACTGGACTCGCCTACAAAAGCGCGGGATGAAACAGGACTTAGGATGGGGGGCGTCTTCAGCCACCTATGCCGCCCTTTACGAGCGAGTTGCCAAGTGATCTTTGAGCTAAAACACGACCTTCCGACCAAACTTAAGAACCATTCTTTGTCGGAGGGACGCCCCACTCCTATTGGCGCAACTTTTGACGGCGAGGGCGTGAATTTCGCGGTCTTTTCTGAGCATGCCGAAAAAGTCGAACTGTGTTTGTTTTCCGATGATGGCAAGACCGAAATTGCGCGCATTCCATTGCTCGAACGCAATGGCGATGTCTGGCATATTTATGTCGCAGGCCTCACGCCGGGCACGAAGTATGGCTACCGCGTTCATGGTCAGTATTTGCCCGAAGAGGGCCATCGTTTTAATCCTAACAAGCTCTTGGTCGATCCATATGCAAAACGCCTGACGGGCAAGTTTGTGTGGGATGACGCGGTTATGGGTTACACCATCGGCGCGAAAGACAAAGACCTGAGTTTTGACACGCGCGATTCCGCGCCTTTTGTGCAGCGCAGCGTAGTGGTCGATCCCACCTATCAATGGGGCAAAGATCGTCATCCTGAAGTGCGGTCGTCGAACAACGTGATTTACGAGGCACACGTCAAAGGCATGACGGCTGAGTTTCCGGGCTTGGAAGATGCGCAGCGCGGGAAGTATCTCGGCATGTCGAGCGAACCTGTGCTCGAGCATTTGACCAAATTGGGCGTTACAACAGTGCAGCTTATGCCCGTGCACGCGTTCTTGGACGAGAAGTTCTTACAAGATGCGGGTTTGACGAACTACTGGGGCTATAACTCCATCGGATTTTTCGCCCCAGAGCCCCGCTATATGACCCAAAAGGGCATTTGGGAATTTCAGACCATGGTGCGTAGATTTCATTCTGCGGGCATCGAGGTGGTTTTGGACGTGGTGTACAACCACTCGGCTGAAGGCAATGAATTCGGGCCGACTTTGTCGTTCAAAGGCTTGGACAACAAATCTTACTATCGCTTGCTCAATGGCGGGCGCCACTACATCAACGACACTGGGACAGGCAACACATTGAACGTGCGCCATCCGATGGTGTTGCGTATGATCATGGACAGCCTGCGCTACTGGGTTGAAGTCATGCATGTGGATGGGTTCCGCTTTGATCTTGCCACAGTTCTGGGCCGCGAAGCCGAAGGGTTTAACCGCAAGGGTGGGTTCTTGGATGCGCTGAGCCAAGACCCTGTTTTGAACAAAGTGAAATTGATTGCAGAGCCATGGGACATTGGCCCCGGTGGCTATCAGCTTGGCAATTGGCCACACCCGTTTTTGGAATACAACGACAAGTTCCGCGATGACATGCGCAGATTTTGGCGCGGTGACAAAAAGATGATGGCGTCTATCGGGCGGAAAATCTTGGGCAGTGCTCCGACGTTTGACCATTCAGGCCGCGCCGCCACCAGTTCGGTGAATTTCGTCACCTGTCACGATGGCATGACCCTGCGCGATGTTGTCAGCTATGACGTCAAACACAATGAGGCCAACGGCGAAGACAATCGCGATGGCAAAGACGACAACTATTCAAGCAATATGGGCGTTGAGGGGCCAACCGATGATCCTGAAATCAACGCAGCCCGTGCACAGCGCCAGCGCAATTTCCTAGCCTGTTCATTCTTGTCACAAGGCACGCCGATGATTTTGGCGGGCGATGAGATTGGCAACACGCAAGGCGGTAACAACAATACCTTTGGCCAAGACAACCCAATTGGATGGGTCAATTGGGCCGAAGCCGACGAAGAATTGCTGGCCTTCGTTCAAAAGCTTTCCAAGCTGCGCCGCGATCACAACGTGTTGCGTCAAAAGCGGTTCTTGCATGCGCGTCCCCGCCTTAAAGACGGCAAGCCTGATGTGTTTTGGCGCATGCCAGATGGCACGCCGCCGACACGCGAAGAATGGGAAAGCGCAGACACCAAAACCATGTGTACGGAAATCCGGACTTCATATGGCACGCCAGAATATCGCGCCTCAGACGATGTGTTGTTTTTGGTGATCAACAACAATGGCGATATTGACGTCAAGTTGCCGCCATGCCCTCCTGATACAACATGGGAATTGATCCTCGATACATCTGCTCCTGATGCAGGCGCTCAATGCGTCGCCTCCGATACCACATTAGTACGGGCCGCCTCGGTCTGTGTATTTGCCCTTATGCCTGCCGCCTAGGCTTTTTGTTTAAAGGACCGCCGACATGACCAAGACAACGATCTCCACCGCACCTATTGAAGGCCAAAAGCCTGGCACCTCTGGTTTGCGCAAAAAGGCCCGTGTTTTTATGGGCGCGCACTACCTTGAGAACTTTGTGCAGGCGATCTTTGACGGGATCGGCGGCGTTGCGGGGAAGACGTTGATCGTGGGCGGCGATGGCCGGTTCTACAATGACAAAGCCACTGAAATCATCTTGCGCATGGCGGCGGCCAATGGGGCGGCCAAAGTAATTGCGGGGCAAAACGGGTTGCTGTCGACACCTGCGGCGTCGCATCTTATCCGGTCGATGAAAACAGACGGTGGGATCATTCTTTCAGCGAGCCACAATCCAGGCGGCATCGACGAAGATTTTGGCATCAAGTTCAACATGCCCAACGGTGGCCCCGCACCAGAAAGCGTCACAGACGCGATTTTCGATGTGACCAAAACCATCACTGAATACCACATGTATGAGGGCGGCTCAGTTGATCTGTCCGCGCTTGGTCACAGTGCCTTGGGCGAGATGCAGATCGAGATTGTGAACCCCGTCACGGCCTATGTCGATCTGATGCAAACCCTGTTTGATTTCCCAGCGATCAAAGCGATGATTGCAGGCGGCACCGCCATTCGCTTTGACGCGATGAACGCCATCACGGGCCCATATGCCTCTGCCATTATCGAAGACCTGCTGGGCGCTGCCAAAGGCTCCGTTGTGCACGGCACACCTTTGCCTGACTTTGGCGGCATGCACCCTGATCCTAACCCGACGTGGGCACATGAGTTGATGGACGAAATGATGGGCGATGCGGCGCCTGCATTCGGTTGTGCCTCTGATGGTGATGGTGATCGCAATATGATCGTTGGTCCAAACTGCTACGTTAGCCCGTCCGATAGCTTGGCCGTCATTGCGGCTAACGCCACGGTTGCACCTGGCTATGCGCAGGGTCTCAAAGGCGTGGCGCGCTCTATGCCAACCTCGGCTGCTGTGGACCGTGTCGCGGATGCGCTGGGCTTGGAATGCTATGAGACGCCAACAGGTTGGAAGTTCTTTGGCAACTTGATGGACGATGGTCGTGTGTCACTTTGTGGCGAGGAAAGCTTTGGCACAGGCTCTGACCACGTGCGCGAAAAGGACGGTGTTTGGGCGGTTTTGATGTGGTTGAACATCATGGCTACCACGGGCAAATCTGTGCCGCAGATCATGCAAGATCACTGGGCCAAATTTGGTCGCAACTACTATTCGCGCCATGACTTTGAAGCGATTGAAAGCGATAAGGCTGATGCGATGATCAAAGCCCTGCGCGGTAAACTTGCTGGACTTGTAGGGCAAAGCTTCGGCGCGCTGACCGTCGAGACGGCGGATGATTATTCCTATCTTGATCCGGTTGATGGTAGCACCTCTGCGCACCAAGGCGTGCGGGTGGTGTTTGAAGGCGGCGCGCGTTTCGTCGTGCGTCTGTCTGGCACGGGCACTTCAGGTGCGACCTTGCGTTTGTATTTGGAAAAACTTGATCTAGAAAACTTCGATCAAGACCCGCAAGAGGCCTTGGCTGATGTGATCAAGGTCGCCCATGAGATTATCGAAATCGAAGGGTTCTCTGGCCGCGCGGCCCCTGATGTCATCACCTAAGCAACTGTGCAAAGCCGATAGTAAAATGTGAAATAGCGGAAGCTGATCTGCATTGATATCGCGTTTGATCTAACGCCTACTGATCTCTCTTGTGGCGACCTCGCCTCAGGGAGGACATTAGGTGAGGACCGCACATGACGACAGCCAACGCACGCAAACGTACCCTCGGCGTCTGCTATTACCCCGAACATTGGCCCGAGGACTCGTGGGCCATGGATGCAGCACTGATGGCCGAAACTGGCCTGACATGGGTGCGCATCGGTGAATTCGCGTGGAGCCGGATCGAGCCCTCAGCGGGCGATTTGCGCTGGGACTGGCTTGACCGTGCCATTGCAACACTGGGCAAAGCAGGTCTGAAGGTCGTGCTGGGCACGCCAACGGCGACACCGCCGCGCTGGATGATCGAAAAATGGCCTGACATGTTGGCGGTCGACAAGAACAATGACGTGCGCAAGTTCGGCTCGCGCCGTCACTATTGTTTTTCGCATGTTGGATACCGCGAAGAATCCGCACGCATCACGCAATTGCTGGCAGAGCGCTATGGCAACAACCCTCATGTGGCGGCGTGGCAGACCGACAACGAATACGGGTGCCATGACACCGTGCACTCCTATGGTGCATCGGCTTTGGCAGGGTTCCGCGCTTGGCTTGAGGCGAAATATATCACGATCGAAGCCTTGAACGCGGCGTGGGGCAATGTGTTTTGGTCGATGGACTATGATCGTTTTGACCAGATTGAGCTGCCCAATCAAACCGTGACCGAACCTAACCCGTCTCATGAGTTGGATTATCGTCGGTTTAGCTCAGACGCAGTTGTCGAATTTAACAAAATTCAAAGCGACATTTTGCGCGCACATTCCAAAGCGCCACTTGCACATAACTACATGGGCAAAACCACAGAATTTGACCATTTTGCGGTGGGCGATGATTTGGATATCGCAAGCTGGGACAGCTACCCTTTGGGGTTCTTGGAGCAAAAGTCCTTGGACGGCGATGTGCATAAAGCTGAATTCATGCGCCAAGGTGATCCCGACTTTCAGGCCTTTCATCACGATATTTATCGCGCCGTCGGCAAGGGGCGCTGGTGGGTCATGGAACAGCAACCTGGCCCTGTGAACTGGGCGCCATTTAACCCCGCGCCTTTGCCGGGCATGGCGCGGCTATGGGCGTGGGAAGCCTTTGCCCATGGGGCCGAAGCCGTGTGTTATTTCCGCTGGCGCCAAGCGCCTTTTGCCCAAGAACAAATGCACGCTGGCTTGCTGCGCCCTGATAGCCAACCCGCACCAGCCCTCGGTGAAGCAGCTTCCGTCGCGCGCGAACTGTCGAGCAATATCGACGCGCTTGGGGATGCTGACGCGGGTCAGCCTTCGGTGGCTTTGGTGTTTGACTATGTGTCGATGTGGGCGTGGGTTGCGCAGCCGCAGGGGCAAAGTTTCGACTATTTTCAAATGTGTTTCGAATACTATCGCGCATTGCGCAAACTTGGTTTGTCTGTCGATATTTTGCGCCCAGACACAGACGATTTGAGCGCCTATAAAGTGGTGGTCATGCCGGCATTGTATCATGTGACAGACGCTTTAAGCGCTGCGTTAGATCAATTTGAGGGCGTCGTGATTGCGGGCCCGCGCAGCGGCTCAAAGACGAAAAACCTCAGCATTCCACAAACCCTTGCCCCCGATATTCAGGGGCTCAATTGCACGGTCGAATATGTCGAAACCCTGCGCCCTGATGCGCGTATCGCGCTTGCAGGTGGTGGGTGTTTTGAACATTGGTTTGAGAAACTCGAAGACCATGCAGGTGTGATTGAGCGAACCGACACTGGCGCGCCAGCCGTGGTGCGCCAAAACAACGTGTTGTATTTGGCTGGGTGGCCAGATCAAAGCGCGTTGATGCGGGTGATCCAAGGTGTCTGCGCTGAGCAGGGGGTGCCTGTTGAGCTGGTCGAAAATGGATTGCGCATACGCGATACCAGTAGTCACCGCTTCGTCTTCAACTATGGTGCCAAGCCTGCCAAGTATCGCGGTGACGAGATCCCTGCCGCAGGCGTTAAATGGTATCCCTTGGGGTAACACCTCGATATTTCAGAAAAAAAGCGGTCCGACTGTGACGGCACGGCGCGCTTTTCGGTGCGCGTGTGATGGCTATTGCAAGGCGAAAAGGTCCACGCGTACACTGGCCTCTTGCCGAGATCCCGTGCCAACAAACAAGGTGTTGTTCACCCAAGCATAACGCGGGTCACCTGTTTCAAGCCGTGCATGCGTGCGCATGTAGTAGGCATCAGGGGCAACGTCTTCGCCACGCGCGACTGCGGCCATAACCTCGGGCGGCCCGTGACGATAACCGTAGTTTTTGATCTCAATGACCGCTCCGTCGTTGGTTTCAAAGGCATATCGGGTGTCGAGTTCCGCCATTCCGTCGTCAAAAATGGTCTGCCAATCTGCGCCAACATTGAGGACACGCCCGTTCAGGCGTGGCCCTGTCACTGTTCCGCCCACAATTGGGATAATCCGCCGCCCTCCAGCGCGACCACGCCCCATTTCGGTAATCGGGGCGAGGTCAACGTGGAGCGTGCAGACGTGCTCAAGTTTGGGGGCTAGGATCATGGTCGCCCTTTTTGACAAGGTGATGCCAAGCCAGCAAGACAGCCGCGAGAACAAGTCCGATGGTCATGATCAGCGGTGTTTTCCAAAGAACAAGCAGTGCGA
This sequence comes from Pacificibacter sp., assembly GCF_039769035.1. Classification (NCBI taxonomy): domain Bacteria; kingdom Pseudomonadati; phylum Pseudomonadota; class Alphaproteobacteria; order Rhodobacterales; family Roseobacteraceae; genus Pacificibacter; species Pacificibacter sp. The sequence continues at coordinate 23,357 of NZ_JBDMZG010000149.1, read as the reverse complement.
TCAAGATCCGAACTGGTGTTTCGCCGCGTACCAACGCAGATTTGTCATAGCCTGTTAGCGCAGAGGCAACGAGGTACAATGCCAAAACAAGGCGTGCCAACAGCATGCTCAGCTGACCCCAATCGGGTTCGCCTGTGTAGCCTTCGATCAAAACTTGCTGGCCAGTGCTGCTGGTGATGGTCACGGCTTGTTCGATCAACAACAGCTCAGGATACCACGCGAACACGAATGGGATCGTGAACATGACGATACCAACGCGCACCGCAGCGACACCTGTACGCATTGGCTCCCCACCGGTGATTGAAGCGGCGGCAAATGCTGCGACGGCTACAGGCGGCGTGATGGCCGAGGCAACTGCGAAGTAAAAGACGAACATGTGTGCTGTGAAAAAGCTAACACCGAGATTGGCCAAAAGCGGTCCAAGCAAGAGTGCCACGTTCACATAGGCAGGCACAGTTGGCATGCCCATGCCCAACAAAATCGCACACATCATTGCGCAGACCAAAGCCAACATAAGATATACGCCGCCTGTGATCGGAATGCTGAAGCCAAAGAGGTTCAAAGCGGTGACGCTTTCAAGCCACGAGGTCACTGCGCGCGTAAGTTCTCCGGTTAGGCCACTTTCGTTCAAGAATGCGGCAATGATTGACACCGCGAACAAAAGCAAAAACAGACGAGAAATCAGGATGCCGCCTTCGGCCAGCGAGACCAAAACCTTTGAAGGTTTGCGCCGCGTTTCAGCGTCTAGGAACATCAAAGGAACCAAGACCGCGACGGCCCACCAGCCGGAGGACACAGCGTCGCCTGTTGAATTCACGATCGTGCGAATGAACCAGCTGTCTGCCTCAAAGATCGTCCCAAGTATGCCGTTTGCAACCGAATCTTTGTTGCCGAGCAGCAAGAACAGAATGGTGAGAATTGGAACAAAAATGATGATGAGATTGATCCAGTCTTGACGCTCCATCACCAAGTCTTCTGGAATCTCGCGCATCGCTTGGACGTTTTCGCGGCGCGACTGAAATACGACTGCCAAAAAGATCGAAAAGAAGAACGCCATCGCGGGCAAGAAGGCGGCCGTGATGACTTGGGTATACGGAACAGCCGTCAGCGCCACGAGCACAAAGGCTGCAACGCCCATAACCGGTGGCATAATTTGACCGCCAGAGGATGCAGCTGCTTCGACGCCGCCCGCAAAGTATTTATTAAATCCGTTGCGGCGCATCATCGGAATGGTCAGACGCCCCGTCGACAGCACGTTGGTCACAGGACCGCCGGTGATCGTGCCGAACATAGCAGACGAAACGATGGCTGCGTGCGCAGGGCCGCCCCGCAGTTTGCGCGTCATGCGGACGGCGAGTTTGATCAAAGATGTGCCGCCAGCTGAACTGCCAAACAGTGCGCCAAGTATAACGAATGGAAAGACTTGGTTCACCACAATGTCCATGAACCGCCCCATGAAACCATCGGGGGAAATGAACACATTCGTGGCTTTTTGTGTGGCCGCAGCGATCACATCGCCACCTTCAGCCCCCAACTTGGTCAACAGGAAGCCATTGTCTGACAATCCAAACACCCAAACCAATGTTGTTATGACAGTGTACAGCACAACGACGCTTGCGACGATCACAAGAGGTGCGCCCCAAACCCGTACATTATACAGGAAAAACAACGTTATAATTGTGAACAACAGCGGTATCGTCCACGCGCCAAATCGCGCCTGACAGGAGGGGACCTCTGCGTCGAAAGACATGCCTGGGATCACGTTTGCGGATCGTTCCGCGGCGTCTTGAATCAACCGTGCGCGTTCGCCTGTAATCTGATCGATCAAGCAGACGCTGTCGATTTCAACCAAGTAACCGAACGCCCCCAAAAAGGCAGCAACAACCAAACCAATGTCCAAGAGAAGTCCAAGCCATGCAATTTGGGGCTTTTCAACTTTCCAAGCGCGATAGACGCTCGCGTTCAGCACAACGATCACCATCATGATCAAGAAGACTGGTGGAAAGAAGTATTCTTTAGGGAAATTGGCGACGCGAAAGTACGGTTGGCCTGTAATCTCACGGGCCAAATTTTGAAGCCCTGGAATTTCCGGCATGGTATTGATCATGCCGACGACAACATAGATCAGCGCAAGCGCCAAAGCCAATGTTTGTCCAAACGGACGGTTTGTATTTTGGGGATTTGTCACGGGAATATTCCTGAAATTTAAAAAGGCCCGACGTTTCGCCGGGCCCCATTAGATTGCTGGGCGCATTCGAGCCTTATGGGCGAACGCAGTCCGCGACCGTGTGGCCGGCTTCTTCGTAGGCGCGGATTGCGCCAGGGTGCATTTTCAGTTGCACGGCGCCGCATACACCTTGTGACTTCCCGTCGATGTCACCAAAGGACATGAAGAGGAACGGACCGCGCGGCGATCCTTTCAGAAAGCGATCTTCGCCTTCGAGCACAGCTTTTACGATGTTGTAAGCAAGCTCTTCATCAAGGCCTGCAGGTACAATTTGACCAAATGCTGTCGCGTAAGAGTCAAAGGTGTCGTCATCCGTCACGATTGTAATATCAGAACCCGCGTAGGCGTTGCGGTATTCTTCAACTGGCACGGAGTAAGGCGCATGGCCTGGCGCGTTGATGATTTGCTGACCCAACTCGCTGTTGTACAGATCTGATGGGATATCATACAGCGTGGTGCCGCCTGCCGCAGAAATCGCGATTTGACGTCCTGAAGGTAGGCCTTCTGGAATGGTCCAAGCGTCGGCATTGCCGCCAGTGATGGCAGATACAGTTTCAGGCCAAGGGTTTTGAATGCCTTCATAGCCTTCGCCGTCTTTAAGGCCGGACAAGAGTTGAACCATCGCGCGTCCAGATGTCAAAGCTGCGCCGCGGGGCGGGCCGTTCCAGATGCGTTTGCCTTCCAGATCGCGGATGTCTTCGATTGAAGAGCCGTTGTAGTGTCCGAACACTTGGCCAGAAGCCGCGTTGAAGAACAATACACGAATGTTGGCTGCGAGTTCTGCGCCTTTTTCAGGGCCGATGCCGCTGTATGGGCCGATGCCGCGGGCCAAAAGGAATGGGAGAATGAGAGGTGCGGGGGCCATGTCGAGACGACCTTCGGCAACAGCTTGAACCGAATTGGTGAGCGTTGCGCCTTCAGTGATCTGAACTGTAGCGATTCCTGCGCTGTCCAAGATGGCAGCGAGCGTGGTGTCGATGTAGTGCGGTGTTGAGCCTGGTGCAGTGGTTTCAGCCGTCAGTGTGGCTTGTGCCGTCGCGGCCAATGGCGCAAATGCAAGAGCGGCAATCGCTCCCAAAAGAACGTTTCTAGTCATGGTATTCCTCCCGTTTTGAGTGCTCTCTCTCCAAAGCACGAGCCCTGTCACATAGGGCGTTAAAGTTAGGGTTGCAGAAAGTATATGACTTGTCACGCATTATTTTTCGGTGTTTATTTAAGCAACTGGGGGGAAGATGAAAAAAACTAAACCGGATCAATCAGCGCGAATCGAGCAGCGCAGAGAACGCGAACGCAAGAATTTGTTCTCTCGAATGCCGGCCACGTACAATGCTTCGCGGTTGCAAGCGCAGCGTATTATGCGCCACGCCGGTGGTCTTTCCATCGTCGAATGGCGCGTGTTGTGGGATCTGTTTGAGGCTGGGCCAATGACGATTCGAGATCTGGCCGAATTGCAACGCACGGACCATTCCCTACTCAGCCGTGCACTGCCCGCTATGCGTCTTAAAGGATTTGTCGAAATGGAACGCGACACTGCCGATGGCCGGCAAGTCGTGATCAAACTGGCAGATGCTGGGCGTGAAGCTTACGAATTTGCCGCCCCAATCATGAAACGCCGCAGAGATGCCCTTCACGAGATGTTTTCTGAGGAAGAACTCGATCTATTCGTCGATCTGCTTGATCGCCTGGAAGATTACCTGCGCCGCCCTGTCGATACCATTGTTGAAAGAGATATAGAAAATGACTGACGCACCGAACGTCCTGTGGATTATGGCTGACCAGCTGCGCTTCGATTACCTAAGTTGCTACGGGCATCCACATCTGCATACGCCAAACATTGATGCATTGGCCGCGCGTGGTGTGCGGTTTAATAAGACTTACGTGCAGTCCCCTGTGTGTGGTCCGTCGCGCATGTCGGCGTATACGGGGCGATATGTGCGCAGCCATGGTGCGACTTGGAACGGCATTCCGATGCGGGTCGGTGAACCCACGCTCGGGGATCATTTGCGCGCGTCAGGGTCTCGTGCTGTCTTGGTCGGCAAAACTCACATGGTTGCCGATAAAGAAGGCATGGCGTGGCTTGGTATTGATCCAGACAGTGAAATCGGTGTGCGGGTTGCCGAGTGTGGCTTCGAAGCCTTTGATCGAGATGATGGATTGCACCCTGATAGCGCGCGTCAAAATTGGTCGGCTTACGATGATTACTTGGTGAACCTTGGCTACAAATCTGAAAACCCTTGGGGCGATTTTGCCAATTCGGGCGTGGATGAAAGCGGCGAGTTGATGTCAGCTTGGTTGCTCAAAAATTCGCGCATGCCTGCGAATGTGCCGGAAGAGCACTCCGAAACAGCCTATATGACGGACCGCGCGATTGAGTTTATGACCAGCGCCCAAGATGATGACAGACCTTGGATGTGTCACCTAAGTTATATCAAGCCGCATTGGCCTTACATCGTGCCCGCGCCTTACCATGACATGTACGGACCTGAGCATGTGATCGACCCGATTCGCTCTGTTGCAGAGCGCGATACGGATCATCCGTTGATGCGTGCCTATCAAAATGCGCGTGTCTGCAAAAGCTTCAGCCGCGACCATGTGCGCGAACATGTTTTGCCAGCCTACATGGGGTTGATCAAACAGCTTGATGACAACCTCGGACGTTTGTTCAAGTGGATGGATGAGACTGGTGTGAGCGACAACACCATCATCGCGTTCACGTCGGATCACGGCGATTATATGGGTGATCACTGGATGGGCGACAAAGATTTCTATCATGAAATGGCGGCGAAAGTGCCCTTGATTATTGCGGATCCGCGGCCTCAGGCAGATGCCACGCGCGGCACCACAAGCGACGCATTGGTCGAGATGATCGACCTTGCGCCGACGTTTATGAATGCGATGGGGTGCCCTCCAAAGCCGCACATTGTTGAGGGGCGGGATCTTACGCCGCTTTTGCATGATACGGATGGGTTCTCGCGCCGCTATGCAATTTCTGAGCATGACTATTCTAGCTTTGAGATGGCGCATGCTTTGAACGTACCGCAAGAAGATGCACGCACTGTTATGATCTTTGACGGGCGCTGGAAATATGTGCGTTGCGAAGGGTTTAGGCCCGTGATGTATGATCTGGAAACAGACCCGCTTGAGCTGAAGGACATCGGCGGTTCCGAGACGCAAGAACACCAAGACGTGCGTCAACGCATGGAAGAGGCGTTGTTATCGTGGTCCTTGCAACACCATACCCGTATCACGGCCACAAAGGACGTGTTGGCGCGGCAAGGTGTTGCCGCAGAAGGGGGCATCCTGATCGGGTTCTGGGATGAGGTGGAATATGAAGCCGCCACTGGAAAACCGTTTAGCAGTCTGGTCCCTGCAGGCGCCCCGAAATCAAAATCCCTGTAGTCAAGTATTCGGAATGGGCGCCTCCTCATTGGGGCGCCCTTAATTCCTCGCGCCGCCTTATTGCGATATGGATTTCATCGCTAAGCGAGCTTCCATCCAAGGCGGATCCCTAAAGCAACCCTGATGCCTTGATGTCGTCTTGCGCAAAATCGATGAGCGCGCGCACTTTGCGTGGTAAGACCCGACCTTCAAGATAAACGGCACTGATCGGAAGAATGTCGCAGGCGTAGTCTGAAAACAAAGGCACAAGCCGACCAGACAAAAGCGCATCATTCAGCGCGAACTTCGGACCGTACACGACCCCATGCCCAGCTTCGGCAAGCGCGCAGGCCGCATTGGCTGAATTCACCAGATAGCGGCCAGAAATGGACAGGCTGTGATCCCACCCGTCTTTGTAAAACTTCCAACGTTGCGCGGGGCGGCGGTTTGTGTCGACGATGCATGCGTGATTTTTCAAATCGTTTGGGCTGGTCGGTGCACCTTGTTCGGACACATATGTGGGCGATGCGGCGGCCAAAACCTGAAACGTGCCAAGTTTTTGCGCCTTTACAGCCAATGCATCGGTGGTGCCAATTCGAAAAGCCACGTCAATCCCATCGCTCGCCAGATCGACATGGCTGTCATCAAGCCGCAAATCGAGCGTCAAATCTGGGTGCGCAGCTCCGAACCGCCCCAGCATTCCGGCGACATAAATCTCACCAAAGGTCAGCGGGGCCGACACGCGTATTACGCCGGAAAACCCCAACGATTCTTCCGCGACTCCGGCCAGCAAATCATCAAGGTCATCCAAAAGGGTCGGTGCGCGCGCCAGTAAATCTTCGCCAGCGGGCGTCAGTCCCACCTTGCGCGTTGTGCGCTGGAACAGACGGACACCCAGACGTGCTTCAAGCTCGGCGACGTATTTCGACGTCAACCGGTTCGAGATGCCCATTTGATCTGCCGCGCCCGTAAAAGACCCTGTGTGCGCGGTGGCAACGAATGCTTTCAGCCCATCTACGATATCCATTCGACCGCCTCTATTAAGAACAAAATGTGGAAAGTCATTCTATAACTTCGCCATTTTGAAGAAGGTGTACAAGCGCTAACTTAAGGTCAACTCAAAAGCCACTCACAAAGAGTTGGCTCCGAACACAAAGGACTAGGACAATGACTGACCAAAACAAAGCAGCCTATGCCGCTCTTGCACTTCGCGTATCGACCGGTGCGATGTTCATCGCACACGGATTGACCAAGGTGCTTGTCTTTACCATTCCCGGCACTGTTGGTTTCTTCGACAGCCTCGGACTGCCCGCGATCTTGGCGTATCTGACCATCTTTGCCGAATTGGCCGGTGGCTTGGCCTTGATCCTCGGCGTTGCGACACGATTGGTGTCTTTGGCCGCGCTGCCCGTTCTTTTGGGCGCGATCTGGGTGCATTCGGGCAATGGCTTTATGTTCTCTGGCTCCGGTGGCGGCTGGGAATTCCCTGCTTTCTGGGCGGTTGCACAGGCTTCGCTTGTTCTTCTCGGTGCAGGCGCGTTCGCTTTGAAACTGCCTGTACTTGATAAAAAACTGGGCCAATTTGCCTAAATGATCGAGGGCCGCTTCGGCGGCCTTCATCTTGATCGTGGAGAAGACCAATGAGCGTCACCCAATCCCTGCAAAAGCTCAAAGACAGTTTGAAGACATCCGCTCGGATGCCTGTTGTGTTTTTGGGTCATGGCTCGCCGATGAACGCGATCGAGGATACGCAGTTCTGCCGCGGATGGTCTGAGTTGGGGCGTACCTTGCCCCGTCCGCAAGCCATCCTTGTTGTCTCAGCGCATTGGATGACACGGGGGTCCACGTTGGTCGATGTCTCAGCGATGCCGCAAACAATTCACGACTTTGGTGGCTTTCCTCAGCAGCTGTTTCAACAACAATACCCAGCACCTGGCAATCCAGAGTTGGCCCGTGAAGTTGTTTCGCTTTTGGCCAGTCATCATGCCCAAGAAGACGACACATGGGGTTTGGATCATGGTGCTTGGACTGTTTTGAAATATCTATACCCCGACGCAAATGTGCCTGTGTTTCAGCTTTCCATCGACATGACCAAGGATCTGGATTGGCACCTTGAAATTGGTAAAGCTTTGTCAGACTTGCGAGATCGCGGTGTGTTGATCCTTGGGTCTGGCAATGTGGTGCACAACCTGCGCGCGCTGGATTGGGTCAACGGCAGGCCGCGCGATTGGGCGGTGGACTTTGACACGATGTTTGCAAAGCGGCTGGATGACCGCGATTTTGCGTCGCTCGCCGACAGGCAGGGCTTGGGATCTTTGTTGCGACAAGCGCACCCGTCGGTTGACCATTATATTCCGGCTTTAACCATTGCTGGCGCGTCCGATGCGCGTGACCAATTGGATTTCATGAATACTGGATTTGATCTTGGAACGCTTTCGATGCGGTCCTTCATTTTTCACGCCCAATAGAAAGACAGAACAATGCTTGTAGACGGAAAATGGATGGGTGACTGGCAGCCAGTGCAAAAGGCAGACAAAAAGGGGCGTTTTGTGCGCCAAGTGTCGTCCTTTCGAAACTGGATCACTCCTGATGGCAGCGCCGGTCCGACCGGTGAGGCGGGGTTTCAGGCCGAGGCAGGGCGCTATCGTCTGTATGTCGCGTATATCTGTCCTTGGGCGTCACGCACTTTGATGGCACGCAAGCTCAAGGGGCTTGATGACGTCTTGCCCGTGACCATTGTGAACCCGACCTTGTCGGATCAAGGCTGGGGATTTGGCGGCTATCCTGAGGCTGACGAGGACCCGCTGTTTGGCTCGAATTACATGCATGAATTGTACACACGCGCCGATCCGACCTTTACAGGGCGCGCAACAGTGCCTGCGCTGTGGGACATGAAAAACAACGTTATGGTCAACAATGAAAGCGCGGACATCTTGCGCATGTTGGACACCGCGTTTGAAGGCATCGTGCCATCCGATCTGCGCCTCTATCCGGCAGATTTGGCGGATGACATCGACGCGCTCAATCCTGTGATTTACGAAAAGCTGAACAACGGCGTGTATCGCGCGGGCTTTGCCTCGTCGCAACAAGCCTATGACGAGGCGGTTCAGGGCGTGTTCGACGCACTGGATATGTTGGAAGCGCGACTGTCTGACGCGTATTTGTTTGGCAGCCAGCTGACGGAAACCGACATTCGCCTTTTTGTCACGTTGATCCGCTTTGATGCGGCTTACCACGGGCTGTTTAAAACCAATCTAAAACAGATTGCCGACTACCCCCGTCTGTCAGCCTATATGGAACGCATTTTGCACCTGCCTGGCGTGATCGACACAGTGAATATGGATCACATAACGCGTGGATATTATTCGATAAAGGCGCTGAACCCAAAAGGCATTCGACCTGTTGGTGTTGACCACATCGAACGCTTGCTCCGCTCAGCACGCAATAAGTAACGGAGGGTTGCGGTGGGCTGCGCTGGGATCAGTGTGGCCCAATCGTCAGCCAGTGCGTGTGTGTATGTGGCGACAGGTAAACTGTGTCATCTGTGCGCAAGCGAAATCGCTTTGCAAGAAAATTTCGCAATTTATAGGAAGGGGTTTGGTGGAGCCTAGGGGAGTCGAACCCCTGACCTCTTGCATGCCATGCAAGCGCTCTACCAACTGAGCTAAGGCCCCTAAAACCAGTGCATTACGCCTTGTGGCGGATCTGCGGCGGGCGATATCGCCCTGCCGCGTTTGGTATTGCGACTCAGCTCGGAGTTCAAGCTAAAAAGTCGCCCTTGAGACGATTTTAGCTATCGTCGTCGTCAGATGCCACGTCGGCGATTTCATCAAGTGAAACCGTGTCGTCGTCGTCATCTTCGAGCAAGTCATCATCGATATCGATGTCTGCGTCGTCTTCGACATCCAACAGATCATCTACATCATCTTCTTCTGGCTCAGGCGTTTTCTTTTCCGCAACAACGCGCGACTTGTTGTTCGCATCAAACGTCACCACTTCGCCAGTGTAAGGCGAAACGATTGGGTCGTTGTTGAGGTCGTAAAACCGTTTGCCGCTCGTTGGGCAGAGGCGCTTAACACCCCATTCTTCATTGGGCATGACAATCCCTTTCGTCTTGTAGATCCATTTCGGAGATGACGCGCCATGCCATATCAATCGAGGCGTGTCAAAGGCTTTTCGGGTTTCTGCGTGATTTGGCGGTGGCCTGTTGGCGCTGGGGCAGATACGCTGACACGTAAGACGCATGACGCATATAGTTTAGCCCTAAGACCCGCAGACAGGCACGCACGCATGGATCAAGCAATTTTGGACGGTGACCCCCCAGTCTCAGTGCTTTTGCGGCGCTCGGCGCGCGCACGTCGGCTCTCTTTGCGGGTGTCTCGTTTGGATGGGCGGGTCACGCTTTCTTTGCCTCCGCGGGCCAGCGAACGCGCAGCTTTGGCCTTCTTGCGTGAAAAAGAAAGCTGGATTCGCGCCAATTTGGAGATGCTGCCGGAAGACCGGATTGCCCAGATTGGCGCCAAGTTGCCCGTGCTGGGGCAAGAGTATGAAATCGTCGCGGGCAAGGGCCGTGTTGCGCGCATTGAAGACGGCCAGATGGTTGTGCCCCAAGCGCCAAATATGGTTGGCGCACGGCTTGAGGCGTTTCTAAAACTGCAGGCCAAAACCCGTTTGCGGGAGGCGTCAGACAAATACGCGCAGGCGTTGAACACCAATTACGGTCGGCTGACGATTCGAGACACCAGATCGCGGTGGGGTTCGTGCACCAGTGAAGGCAACTTGATGTACTCATGGCGTCTTGTAATGGCGCCAGCTGCGGTGCTCGACTATGTCGCGGCGCATGAGGTCGCGCATCGTTTGGAGATGAATCACTCTGACCGTTTTTGGGCGCATGTCGCACGGGTTTGCCCCGATTTTGCCACCCACCGAGATTGGCTGCGCACCGAAGGGCAGTTGCTTCACGCGTGGCGCTTTAAGTAATTAGTGTGATTTTTGATCATTTTCTAATCTGAAACCCAAATTCTGACAGCCGCCGGTGGCAAAAGGCTTAGGACAATTGACCTCCTTGGCATTTGTGATCACATTGCAAAGATGATGATTCAACCTCCCAAGCCAACAGACGCCGTCACATCTGCCCATGATCGTGTTTACAGAACGCTGCGCACCAAGATTATGCACGGTGAATTGCGTCCAGGGCAATCAATGACCCTGCGCGGGATCGGCAAAACGTTTGGGGTGTCGATGACGCCTGCACGCGAAGCTGTTCGGCGTCTTGTGGCAGATGGCGGTTTGTCCTTGTCGTCTTCGGGACGCGTCAGCACCCCGGAATTGTCCAACGAGCGCATTGAAGAATTGGCCTCGATTCGTGCTTTGATCGAGCCGGAACTGGCCTCGCGCGCCTTGCCGCGTGCGCACCTTGCGCTGATCGACAGGCTGCAAGCGATCAACGGAGCGATTGCCGAATGCGCTGCCAAACACGATGACGTGGGCTATATCCGCACCAATCTTGAATTTCACCGGACTTTGTATTTGCGGGCGCAAGCGCCTGCGATGCTGGCCCTTACGGAAACGGTTTGGCTGCAACTGGGGCCTACCATGCGCGCTCTGTATGCCAAGTTGAACCGGACTGAATTGCCGCACAATCATCGGCTGATCGTCGCCGCTTTGCGCGCAGGCGATGAGCCAGGCTTAAGGCTTGCGCTGCGCTCCGACGTGACCCAAGGCCTTCGACTTTTGGCGGTTTAAACCGACCTTTCTATTCCACAAAAACGCAAACGAGATCACATGGAAAACGCACGCTTCTTAGAAATGACAGAACTTATGACGCCGGAGATGGCGAATTTTTCCGGCAAGGTGCATGGGGGCGCGTTGTTGAAAATCCTCGATTTGGTCGCGTTCTCTTGCGCGTCTCGCTATTCGGCGAAATACGCTGTGACCCTGTCGGTGGATCAGGTGGTGTTCAAAGAGCCTATTCATGTGGGCGAATTGGTGCATTTTCGCGCCTCAGTGAACCACGTTGGTCGGTCATCAATGGAAATCGGCATGAAGGTTGAAGCCGAAAACATTCGTACCCGCAAAGTGCGCCACACAAACAGCTGCTACTTCACCATGATTGCTGTGGACGACGACGGCAAACCTGTCGTGGCACCGCAGTTTCAGCCGATGACCGAGCTGGACCGCAGGCGTTGGCGTTCTGCTGAGTTGCGCAAGGAGCTGCGCAAAGAACATGCCGCGCGGATGCAAGAAATCTCGGACATGAGCAAGTAGTCCAAACACAAAAAAGGCGCCACTTGGGCGCCTTTTTTTTTGGGTGTAGCGCGTCGTTTACGCGTGGATCGCGCCATCGCCCAAGGCCAGTGCAGCTTCGCGCACGGCTTCGGAGTAGGTTGGGTGCGCGTGGCAGGTCATGGCCACGTCTTGCGCCGATCCGCCGTATTCCATCGCCACACAGATCTCGTGGATCATGTCGCCCGCTGACGGACCGATGATGGCCGCACCGAGCAAACGGTCTGTGTCTGCATCCGCGATGAGTTTCACGAAGCCTTCGCCTTGGAACACAGCTTTCGCACGGGCGTTGCCCATGAAGGAAAACTTGCCAACCTTGATCTTGCGACCTTCGGCTTTGAGGTCAGCTTCGGTTTTGCCAACAGTTGCCACCTCTGGTGAGGTGTAGATCACGCCTGGGATCACGTCGTAGTTCACGTGGCCATGCTTGCCCGCGATGACTTCTGCGACGGCCATGCCTTCGTCTTCGGCTTTGTGGGCCAACATAGGCCCGACGATAGCGTCACCGATGGCGTAGATGCCTGGCACGTTTGTGGCCCAATGCGCGTCGGTTTTGACCTGACCGCGCTCTGTGAATTCAACGCCAGCTTCAGCCAAGCCCAAGCCATCTGTGTAAGCTTTGCGGCCAGTGGCTACGAGGACAACATCTGCGTCAAGCACGTGGTCAGAGTCGTCTTTCTTAAGCTTGTAAGACACTTTGGCTTTGGTTTTGGATGCATCCACACCTTGGACTGCCGCGCCCATGATGAAGGTCAGGCCTTGCTTTTCGAGCAGGCGCTTGAACGAACGCTGAACGTCTGCGTCCATACCTGGTGTGATCGCGTCCATGTATTCCACGACGGTGACTTCGGTGCCGAGGCGCGCGTATACGGAACCGAGCTCAAGCCCGATAACACCAGCGCCGATAACAGTCATTTTCTTTGGCACTTTTGGCAGCTCAAGCGCGCCGGTGCTGTCGACTACGACGCCCGCGTCATTGTCGACGTCAACGCCGGGCAAAGAAGATGGAACTGAGCCAGAAGCGATCACGATGTTCTTTGCTTCGTGCACGTCGTCGCCGACTTTCACTTTGCCAGCCGCAGGAATGGAGGCCCAGCCTTTGATCCAGTCGACTTTGTTCTTTTTGAACAAGAACTCGATGCCGCCAGTGTTTTGGCCAACAACGTCGTCTTTGTAGGCTTTCATCTGTTTCCAGTCGACGGAAGGCGATTTGCCTTTGAGACCCATGGCCGCAAAGTTGTGCTCGGCTTCGTGCAAGTGGTGCGTCGCGTTGAGCAGCGCTTTGGACGGGATACAGCCCACGTTGAGGCAAGTGCCGCCAAGCGTTTCGCGACCTTCAACAACAGCTGTTTTCAGGCCGAGCTGTGCACAGCGGATTGCGGAAACATAGCCGCCAGGGCCTGCACCGATGATGATGACGTCGTAGGAAGCCATTGTGGTTTCTCCTAGAATTTGGGGAGCGCATGTCTCGACCCGTAGTGTTTAGAAAAGTGGGGCGGACCGAAGCCCGCCCATTTGTTTTTTACAGATCCATCAACAGACGGCGTGGGTCTTCCAGTGCTTCTTTGACGCGCACGAGGAAGGTCACGGCGCCTTTGCCGTCGACGATACGGTGATCGTATGACAGGGCAAGGTACATCATCGGACGGATCACAACTTGGCCATTGATCGCCATTGGACGCTCTTGGATTTTGTGCATGCCGAGGATGCCGGACTGTGGAGGGTTCAAGATTGGTGAAGACATCAAGGAGCCGTAAACACCACCGTTTGAGATCGTGAATGTGCCGCCCTGCATTTCTGCCATAGACAGTTTGCCGTCACGGGCGCGTGCGCCTTTTTCAGCGATGGCTTTCTCAATACCCGCGAAGGACAGTTGATCGGCGTTGTTGATCACTGGCACAACAAGACCTGTTGGTGTGCCGGCTGCGATGCCCATGTTCACGTAGTTTTTGTAAACGATGTCTGTGCCATCGATTTCGGCGTTCACTTCAGGCACTTCGTTCAAAGCGTGGATACAGGCTTTGGTGAAGAAGGACATGAAGCCCAATTTCACGCCGTGCTTTTTCAAGAACAGGTCTTTGTACTCGTTGCGCAACGCCATCACTTCGGTCATGTCGACTTCGTTGTAGGTGGTGAGCATCGCAGCGGTGTTTTGTGACTCTTTCAAACGGCGCGCAATGGTCTGGCGCAGTTTGGTCATTTTCACGCGCTCTTCGCGGGCTGCATCTGCAGGTGCGGATGGTGCACGTGGTGCGGCCACTGGCGCAGGGGCTGCTTTTGGCGCGGCCATAGCTTTAAGCACATCGTCTTTCATGATGCGTCCGTCTTTGCCTGTGCCAGACACGGACGCGGCATCAACACCGTTTTCAGCCATCAGTTTATTGGCAGAAGGTGCGTTTTCAATGTCTTTGCCTGTGCTTGCAGCAGGGGCAGCTGCGGCGGCCGCAGGGGCTGCTGCAGCAGCGCCAGCACCGGATGAAATAACACCCAGTTTCGCTGTGGCGTCTACTGTTGCGCCTTCGGCAGCAACGATCGCTGTCAATGTGCCGGCGGCAGGGGCTGGAACTTCGACGGAGACTTTGTCTGTTTCCAATTCGCAAAGCATTTCGTCTTGGGCAACAGTGTCGCCAACAGCTTTGAACCAAGTTGCAACAGTTGCTTCAGTCACAGATTCGCCAAGTGTTGGCACCATAACGTCGACGTCTGAACCACCAGCCGCAGGTGCAGCGGCAGCAGGCGCGGCAGCAGCAGGGGCCGGAGCGGCACCTTCGCCAGCGTTCAATGTGGCGAGCAGGGCGTCAACGCCAACTGTTTCGCCTTCGGCAGCCACGATTTCGCCGAATGTACCAGCCGCAGGGGATGGCACTTCAACGGTGACTTTATCTGTTTCCAACTCGCAAAGCATTTCATCAACAGCAACGGCGTCACCTGGTTTTTTGAACCAAGTTGCAACGGTGGCTTCGGTGACGCTTTCGCCTAGGGTCGGGACGCGGACTTCTACTGACATGGGATTACCCTTTGATGTTGAGCGCGTCATTCACGAGCGCCAGTTGTTGTGCTTTGTGTTGAGATGCGAGACCGGTGGCTGGTGACGCAGATGCGGAACGGCCTGCGTAGACAGGGCGCGTGTGTTTGGATTTGATGCGTGTGAGCACCCATTCGATGTTGGGCTCGACGAAAGTCCAGCCGCCTTGGTTTTTGGGCTCTTCTTGGCACCAAACAACTGCGGCGTCTTTGAAACGCTCCAGTTCTTTGACCAGCGAGAGCGCAGGGAATGGGTAGAACTGTTCGAGGCGCAAGATGTACGTGTCGTCTTTGCCAGCTGCATCACGCGCTTCGAGAAGGTCGTAGTAGACCTTGCCAGAACAGATCACGACGCGTTTGATTTTGTCGTCGTCTTTCAGTGTGATGTCAGACTTGCCTGTGCGGTGTTGCGCATCAGCGTCGTCCCACAGAACGCGGTGGAAGGATGAGCCTTCGGTGAAATCAGCCGCAACAGATGTCGCCAGTTTGTGACGCAAAAGAGATTTTGGTGTCATCAACACAAGCGGTTTACGGAAAGACCGGTGAATCTGGCGACGCAGGATGTGGAAGTAGTTGGCTGGTGTCGTACAGTTGGCGACGATCCAGTTGTCTTGACCACACATTTGCAAGAAACGCTCAAGGCGGGCCGAGGAGTGCTCTGGGCCTTGGCCTTCATAGCCGTGTGGCAAGAGCATCACGAGACCTGACATGCGCAACCACTTGCTTTCACCCGACGAGATGAATTGGTCGAACATGATCTGCGCGCCGTTGGCGAAGTCGCCAAATTGCGCTTCCCACATGACCAAGGCGTTTGGTTCCGCCAATGAGTAGCCATATTCAAAGCCCAAGACCGCATATTCAGACAGCATCGAGTCGATGACTTCGTAATTGGCTTGGCCTTTGCGGATGTTGTTCAGCGGGTAGTAGCGGTCTTCGGTCTTTTGGTCGATCAACGCCGAGTGACGGTGCGAGAACGTGCCGCGTGTGGAATCTTGGCCTGCCAAACGGACAGGGTAGCCTTCTGTCAAAAGCGACCCGAATGCCAATGCTTCACCGGTGGCCCAATCAAAGCCTGTACCAGTGTCAAACATTTTGGCCTTGGCATCCAACTGACGTCCAACTGTTTTGTGCACGTTGACGTCATCAGGCTTGCTCACCAGACCTTTGCCGACTTCAGCCATGGTTTCAGGCGAAATCGCAGTTTTGCCGCGTTGGTATTCTTCGCCTTCTTTGTTGATGTGCGACCAGCGCCCATCCAACCAATCCGCACGGTTTGGTTTAAAGTTCTTACCTGCTTCAAACTCATCGTTCAGATGCGCTTGGAAGGCAGCTTTCATATCTTCGATCTCGCCCTCAGGGATGAGACCGTCTTTAACCAAACGCTCGGTGTAAAGCTGTAGCGTTGTCTTGTGCTTTTTGATGTTTGTGTACATCGCCGGGTTGGTGAACATCGGCTCGTCGCCTTCGTTGTGACCAAAGCGGCGGTAACAGAACATGTCGATGACAACGTCTTTGTGGAACTTTTGGCGGAACTCAGTGGCCACTTTTGCGGCGTGCACAACAGCTTCTGGATCGTCGCCGTTCACGTGGAAAATCGGCGCCTCAACCACCAGAGCGTTGTCTGTTGGGTAGGGGCTAGACCGTGAGAAGTGCGGTGCTGTTGTAAAGCCGATTTGGTTGTTCACAACGATGTGGATTGTGCCGCCTGTTTTGTGACCGCGCAGACCAGAGAGACCGAAACATTCCGCCACAACACCTTGGCCGGCAAAGGCCGCATCGCCGTGAAGCAATACTGGGATCACGGATGTACGTTCTTCGTCATTGTTTTGGTCTGTTTTCGCTCGCACTTTGCCAAGCACAACTGGGTTCACCGCCTCAAGGTGCGACGGGTTGGCTGTCAAAGACAAGTGCACAGAGTTGCCGTCGAATTCACGGTCAGAGGACGCGCCGAGGTGGTATTTTACATCGCCGGATCCGTCGACGTCCTCAGGTTTGAACGAGCCACCTTGGAATTCGTGGAAGATCGCGCGGTAAGGTTTGGACATCACGTTGGACAGCACAGACAAACGGCCGCGGTGCGGCATGCCGATGATGATCTCTTTGACGCCCAAGTTGCCGCCGCGTTTGATGATCTGTTCCATCGCAGGGATCAAGGATTCACCGCCATCTAAGCCGAAACGCTTGGTGCCCATGTATTTGACGTGCAGGAATTTCTCAAAGCCTTCGGCCTCGACCAGTTTGTTCAAAATGGCTTTGCGGCCTTCACGGGTGAACTGGATTTCTTTGCCGTAACCTTCGATGCGCTCTTTGAGCCAACCCGCTTCTTCAGGGTTGGAAATATGCATGTATTGCATCGCGAAAGTGCCACAGTAGGTGCGTTTCACGATATCGATGATTTGGCGCATGGAAGCGACTTGCAGGCCAAGCACGTTGTCGATGAAAATCGGGCGATCCATGTCGGCATCTGTGAAGCCGTATGATTTTGGATCAAGCTCTGGGTGCGGCGTGTCGGCTTTCATCTTGAGCGGGTCAAGATCGGCAACCAAGTGACCGCGAATACGGTAGGCGCGGATGATCATCAACGCGCGGATGGAATCCAACACGGCGCGTTTGATTTGATCCTCAGACACCTCAACGCCTTGCTCTTTGGCTTTGGCTTTGATCTTTTTGCCAGCAGCGTCTGGTTCTGGGGCCCATTGGCCGTCCATCGCTGCGGTCAGGTCGTCGTTTGGCACGGGCGGCCAGTCATTGCGGCCCCATGATGGACCTGCGGCTTCGGCTTGCGCATCAGCTGGTGCATCGCCCAAGCTTTTGAAAAACTCATTCCATGACGCGTCAACAGAGGACGGGTCCGTGGCATAGCGGGCATACATCTGTTCGAGGTATTCCGCATTGTGGCCTTGCATAAAGGAAGACGCGTGGAAGATGTCGTTGTCGCTTTGGTCTGACATGGGGATGACCTTGGGTTGGGTGTCGGTGCGGTTACTATTAGATGGCACGCGAAATTTGCGTTTCGTCTTATGTGGGTGCGCCTGCGCCCTAAAAAAAGGGCGCAGGCATTATGATTGGCCTCAAAGAGGCTTAGGCTTTGATCGCCGCCATAACAGCTTCGCCGAGGGTCGCAGGGCTGTCTGCCACAACGATACCAGCGGATTTCATGGCTTCGATTTTGCTTTCCGCATCACCTTTACCACCAGCAACAATCGCGCCAGCGTGGCCCATGCGACGGCCGGGAGGGGCTGTGCGGCCAGCGATAAAGCCAGCTGTTGGTTTCCAACGGCCTTTTTTGCGCTGCTCTGCGAGGAATTCTGCAGCTTCTTCTTCTGCAGAACCGCCGATTTCGCCGATCATGATGATGGACTGTGTTTCGTCGTCGTCCAAGAACATGTCGAGGATATCGATGTGCTCAGAACCCTTGATAGGGTCGCCGCCGATGCCCACTGCTGTGGATTGGCCGAGGCCCAGATCAGATGTCTGTTTCACAGCTTCATATGTCAATGTACCGGAACGGGACACAACGCCTACAGAACCACGGTTGTGGATGTGGCCAGGCATGATGCCGATTTTGCAGGCGTCAGGTGTGATAACGCCTGGGCAGTTTGGTCCGATGAGACGTGATTTGGAACCTTCCAAAGCGCGCTGCACTTTCATCATGTCCAAAACAGGGATGCCTTCAGTGATACAGATGATCAATTCCATTTCGGCGTCGATCGCCTCAAGGATTGAATCGGCTGCGAAGGGCGGAGGTACGTAGATCACGGAAGCATTTGCTTCTGTGACGTGACGCGCTTCGTGCACGGAGTTGAACACTGGCAGGTCAAGGTGGGTCATGCCGCCTTTGCCTGGTGTTACGCCGCCAACCATTTTGGTGCCGTAAGCAATCGCTTGCTCTGAGTGGAATGTACCCTGTGAGCCTGTGAGGCCCTGACAGATGACTTTTGTGTTTTCGTCTACGAGAATGGCCATGATATTATCCTTTCACCGCTTTAACGATTTTCTGAGCGCCATCTTTCAAGTCGTCAGCAGCAATCACGTTCAAACCGGAGTTCTTGATGATGTCTTTGCCAAGCTCAACATTTGTGCCTTCGAGACGCACAACGAGTGGAACCTGCAAGCCAACTTCTTTCACAGCCGCGATCACGCCTTCTGCGATCACATCACAGCGCATGATGCCGCCGAAGATGTTGACCAAGATGCCTTTAACGTTTGGATCAGAGGTGATGATTTTGAACGCTTCTGTCACTTTCTCTTTGGTCGCGCCGCCACCAACATCGAGGAAGTTTGCAGGCTCAGCGCCGTAGAGTTTGATGATGTCCATAGTGGCCATCGCAAGACCCGCACCGTTCACCATACAACCGATTTCGCCGTCGAGAGCGATGTAGTTGAGGTCGTGCTTGGAAGCTGCGAGCTCTTTTGGATCTTCTTCAGTTTCGTCACGCAATTCTGCGATGTCTGGGTGACGGTACATTGCGTTGCCGTCGAAAGACACTTTCGCGTCGAGCACTTTCAGATCAAGTGATTTTTCGAGAACGATGAGTGGGTTGATTTCGAGCATCTCCATGTCTTTCTCAGTGAAAGCACGGTACAGGTTGCCCATCAATTTCACACACTGTTTAACTTGTGCGCCCTCAAGGCCCAAAGCGAATGCGACGCGGCGGCCGTGGAACGCTTGGTAACCAGAAGCTGGATCAACAGAGAAAGACAAGATTTTCTCTGGAGTGTTGGCTGCCACTTCTTCGATGTCCATGCCGCCCTCAGTGGAGCAAACGAAAGACACGCGGGATGTTTGACGATCCACGAGCAAAGCCAAGTACAATTCTTTTTCGATGTCAGAGCCATCTTCGATGTAGATGCGGTTGACCTGTTTGCCAACTGGGCCAGTTTGGTGCGTGACCAAAGTTTGACCGAGCATCTTTTGAGCTTGTTCAGCAGCTTCTTCAACGGAGAACGCCAAACGCACGCCGCCTTTTTCGCCAGCTTCAGGTTCTTTGAAAGTACCTTTGCCGCGTCCACCTGCGTGGATTTGTGCTTTGACAACCCAAAGAGGTCCGTCAAGTTCGCCAGCAGCCGCTTTGGCATCTGCTGCATTCAAAACAGCACGCCCGTCAGAAACTGGTGCGCCGTATGTGCGAAGCAATGCCTTCGCCTGATACTCATGAATATTCATGAAGTGGTCCCATCCTAAGTTTTGTTCTTTGAGAGGATGACACACACTATAAGGGTTAAGGAACAGTTTTTTCGTTGCAGAACTGGGTTTGGCTGCTTTTTTGACGTTTTGTGATCACAGCATTAAAAGCTGTGATCACAAAATGAATGACTCATCCAATTTACGCCGCCCATTTCGGACTAAAACGCCGGATTCGCCAATGAGCACTGTTCTCTTTGGCCGAAGTCGCGCTCAAAATGGTCGGCCACGCAATGCGACGCAACTTGAGGGCGCTCAGTCGCCCCTATAAGCCAAGCCCGCCATCTCAAAAAACGCAGCATTCTGGTCGCGCAAAACGTCATCGAACGCAGCGGCACTCAGATCAAGATCGTTACAGCCTTGAACCTCGAATGGCTCGGCGTCAAAGGCCATGAGCGCTGAAAAATGTTCGGACTGTTGTGGTGTCAGCGATTTGACGGAGCGCACAAAGCCCCGCAGCAGGTCAGCGTCTCCCGCGTTCTGTTTGATGAAGAACGCCTGATCCATGCGCCTTTGTCCGCGGCGGACACGCGGACCATCGGGCGTTTCATAGGCACGTTTTAGCATCTTTAGAATGTAGTGCAGCGGGGTAAGCCCGTCGAAATGCGACAGAACCGCAGTGCTGCCCTTTTGGGGGGCGTTGTCATGCGTGCCCGCGTGCATCGCGGCGTGAATGCCGATGTCCAACGGCGCGCCAACCCGTGCGAGCGACTTGCCCCGAGCATGCGCAGAGAAACCACGGGTCAAATAATCGCCGTACGGCTCAAAGCTGTCACGCAGCACATCGTCATAAAGCTCTGTTGGAAAGCGAAAGCCGCCAGCGAATAGGGAGTCGGGCTCCCATGTGTTTGCGTCGGTCTTGCTTGCAGCCTCACCCATCCACACCCGCTCACGGTTATAAAGTTTCAAGCAATCGTGTTTCGCTGATGTTGGATCGTGCAGCCGTGCCAAATCCTTTGCGAGCATATTGGCGTTGCCTACAAACTCATCCGCATCACAGTGCAACATCCAATCACACTTGGTCGCATGAAACGCGGCATTCGCGTTGAGTTTTTGCCGCCGAAGGTGATGCGGTGGGCGCTTTTTGTCGCTGGAATTGGCCCAATAGTCCTGATCGCACAGCGTCACAAAACACTTGTCCAGTCCCGCGATCAATGGGGGGAGTTCTGGGTGGGGCCGATCTAAGTACAGATGAACTTCGCTCGCACCAATGGCCAAATGATGGCGCGCAAAAGCTGCTATCAACACGGCGGGTTCATCGACAGTCGCGACAACCGCCCATGTGGGTGTGCTTTGTGCTGAATGCGTGGCCATAGATGTCTTTCAATATGCGATAGAAATATGGCCGAGTAGCCCATAGAGGGACCCTAAGCGAGAGTCATATCCTTTGGCCAGTCCGATCTAAATTGTGGGTGTTGGGCATAAAAAAAGGCCGGATCCAAAGATCCGGCCTCAAATTTTTAAAATCGACTGGCTTATGCCAAAGATGGATCGATTTCTTTACAAGCTGCAACGAGGCCTTTCACGGCTTCAACAGACTTGTCGAACATGGCTTGTTCGTCTTTTGACATTTTGATGTCTACAACACGCTCGATGCCGCCTGCGCCGATCACCGTTGGAACACCAACGTAGAAACCGTCGAGGCCGAATTGACCGTCGCAGTAAGCTGCACATGGCAACACGCGTTTTTGGTCTTTGAGGTAGGCTTCAGCCATTTCAATCGCGGATGTCGCAGGTGCGTAGAACGCGGAACCAGTTTTCAACAAGCCAACGATTTCTGCGCCGCCATCACGAGTACGCTGAACGATTGCGTCCAGTTTCTCTTGTGTGGTCCAGCCCATTTCTACGAGGTCAGGGAGCGGGATGCCGCCAACTGTGGAGTAACGCACAGATGGAACCATTGTGTCGCCGTGGCCGCCAAGAACGAATGCTGTGACGTCTTTCATAGAGACGTTAAATTCTTCTGCCAAGAAGTGGCGGAAACGTGCAGAATCAAGAACACCAGCCATGCCGACAACTTTTTCAGTTGGGAGACCAGAGAATTCCTGCAAAGCCCAAACCATCGCGTCGAGCGGGTTTGTGATACAGATTACGAATGCGTTAGGTGCGTGGGCTTTGATGCCTTCGCCAACAGCTTTCATAACTTTCAAGTTGATGCCCAAAAGGTCATCACGGGACATGCCCGGCTTACGTGCAACACCAGCTGTTACGATGCATACGTCTGCGCCTGCGATGTCAGCGTAGTCGGATGTACCGCTCATGTCAGCGTCGAAACCCTCGGAGGGTCCTGCTTCAGCGATGTCGAGTGCTTTGCCTTTTGCGGCGCCGTCGTTGAGGTCGAGCAACACAACGTCGCCGAGCTCTTTAAGGGCTGCAAGGTGCGCGAGTGTGCCACCGATTTGGCCTGCGCCGATAAGGGCAATCTTTGGTCTAGCCATGGAATGTATCTCCGGAAGGTTGATAAGATTGGCCGCATGGGTACTCATTTGCGGACGATTGCGCAAGTGCGCTGCAGCGCAGAGTGATGTGCGTTTGCGCTGGTGTTAGCGTAAACGGGGCATTAGCGTGGCCCAAAACCAGCTCAAACAGGCGAAACTTCTATGCAACTCGATCTATATTTTTTCGCATTTGCCATTCCAGCAGTTGTCTTTGCAGGGATGTCCAAGGGCGGATTCGGGTCTGCCGCAGCTTTCGCAGCCACGCCATTCTTGGCGCTGATTCTCACCCCAGGCCAAGCGATTGGGCTTATGTTGCCGTTGTTGATGGTGATGGATGTCACCGCGATCAAAGTCTACTGGCGAAAATGGGATTGGAAAATTGCGCGCACTTTGATCGTTGGTGCGGTGCCGGGCATTGTGCTTGGCGGGGCGCTTTATGGGTTTGCCGATCCGGATGTGTTTCGGTTTCTAATTGGCGTCGTTGCAATCGGGTTTGTGATTTTTCAAGCCGCCAAGGCAAAAGGCTGGATCCCGCAGCCGAAGGCGAAAATGACCACAAGGGGCGGTCTTTTCTGGGGGGCTGTGACGGGTTTTACCAGCTTTATCAGCCATGCTGGCGGCCCGCCTGCTGCGGTTTATTTGCTGTCGCATAAGCTAGACAAGACAACCTATCAGGCCACATCGGTGATCGTGTTTTGGGCGGTTAACCTTTTGAAGTTTATCCCATATTTTGCAGTTGGAATCTTTTCGAAGGAAACATTCATCGCGGATCTATACTTGATCCCTGCGGGCATCGTTGGCGTTCTGATCGGCGCTTACT
>NZ_JBDMZG010000148.1:0-2943 GCF_039769035.1 Pacificibacter sp. | reverse complement strand
TTCCTAATGCAGCACAAACCGTCTTTGCAAGAGAAATAATATCCATCTGAAATTGTCATGATTTAATATTTTAATTGACATGATGTGCTCCGTCTGACCAATTTTTCCTACACTTGTCACGACGGGGGGCTCGGTGAACACGCCAATTATCACTATCGACGGTGTCTCGAAATCATTCGGCGCGCTTGAGGTTCTCAAGGACCTCAGTTTCGACGTGGCACTGGGGGAAAAGTTGGCATTAATAGGTCCGTCAGGGTCGGGCAAGACCACTATCCTGCGCATTTTGATGACGCTGGAGACGATCAACGGTGGCATGATCCACATCGATGGAGAGCCGCTATGGCAGATGCCCAAGAATGGTGAAATGATTGCCGCGGATGAGGCCCATCTACAGAAAATGCGCGCCAAAATTGGCATGGTCTTTCAACTGTTCAATCTATTCCCGCATAAGACCGTGCTGGAAAACGTCGCGCTGGCCCCAATTCTGACTAAAGGCCTTTCAAAGCCGCAGGCCAACATCAAAGCGATGGAACTGCTTGAAATGGTCGGGATGTCCGACAAGGCAGCACAGAAACCAGCGCAATTGTCGGGCGGTCAAAAACAGCGGGTGGCAATTGCCCGGGCGCTGGCTCTGAAACCCAAGATCATGCTGTTTGACGAAGTTACCTCGGCGCTTGATCCAGAGCTGGTCGAAGAGGTTCTGAACGTGATGCGCAAGCTGGCCGAAGAGACCGACATGACCATGCTGCTGGTCACCCATGAGATGAGCTTTGCCCGTGATTTCGCGGATCGTGTGCTGTTCTTTGATAGTGGCAAGATTGTCGAAGCCGGTCCGCCTGATCAAATTTTTTCCGACCCGAAAGAGGAGCGTACCCAAGCGTTCCTGCGCAAGGTCATCGCCGCTGGTCACCGTGTGTGACCGTACAAACTGACCGGGCCGCAAAGGCATCGGCAGACCAACAGAGAAGAGAATGGAGTAACTGACAATGAAACCAATAAAACATGTAATCGCCGCCGTGGCACTGGGTGCCGGCTTGGCCGGGTTCACAGGCATGCCCGCGGTCGCTGCTGATCTGGACCAACTAAAAGAGCAAGGCTTTGCCCGCATCGCAATCGCGAACGAGCCACCATGGACAATGGTGACAACAGGTGGTGAGGTTTCGGGCGCGGCCCCTGATCTGGCGCGCGCTGTGTTGAACAAGATGGGCATCAAGGAGATAGTTGCTTCTGTGTCGGAATACGGCGCGATGATACCCGGCGTGCAAGCGCGCCGCTTTGACATGGTCGCCGCTGGTTTGTTCATTAAGCCGGAGCGCTGCGAGGCAGTTTTGTTCTCACAGCCTGACCTGTGTGACGCCGAAAGTTTTATGATCAAAGCTGGCAACCCACTGAACTTGAAGTCCTTTGCGGATGTCGCTTCAAGCGGTGCAAAAATTGGTGTTGTCGGCGGCGGGACCGAGGAAAAGCTTGCGATTGAGGCTGGCGTGGATCGCGCCAACATCGTTGTGGTTCCAGATCCCCAATCAGGTGCCAAGCTGCTGCAAGACGGCCGCATAGATGTTTACGCGCTGCCAGTATTGTCTATTAGCGACCTGCTGAAAAAGGCCGAAGACCCCAGTCTTGCGATGTTCGCGCCCGTGGAAAACACGCCAATCTTCTGTGCTGGCGTAGCGTTCCGCAAACAAGACGGTGCATTGCGTGACGCCTATGACGTTGCCTTGGCTGAGATGAAGGCCAGCGGCGAATTCGCGGCGATCATCGAACCCTACGGCTACTCGGCAGATGCCGCGATGCAGCAGACCCGCGAGAACCTTTGCGGTGGTGCGAACTAAATTTTGACGATTGGGCGGCGACAGCTGCGCCGCCCATGATCCAACAACATGGAGTAAATTTTGGAACAGTGGCAAGGATATATCGGCCTGATCTTGCAGGGCGCAGTGGTGACAATCGAGATCACCATTCTGGGCTGCATCGTAGCCCTGATCGCTGCATTCATCGCGGGTCTTGGGCGTATATCGCGCTTCTGGCCGCTGCGTTGGCTGGCCACAGCCTATATCGAATTTTTTCGTGGCACCTCGATCTTTGTCCAGCTATTTTGGGCCTACTTCGTCTTGCCGCTCTTGGGGGTGCCGCTCAGCCCTTTGCAGGCTGGAGTGCTGGCTCTTGGCCTGAACGTCGGGGCCTATGGGGCCGAAGTCGTGCGCGGGGCGATCAAATCCATTCCGTGCGAACAATATGAGGCCTGCACCGCGCTGAACCTCACTCGCTTTCAAGAGATGCGCTATGTCATCCTGCCGCAAGCCTTTGTGCGGATGCTGCCCACCTTTGGCAACAACGCAATTGAACTGCTGAAAGGCACTGCTGTTGTGTCGCTGATTTCGCTGTCGGATATGACCTTTCAAGCGCAAGTCGTGCGGGCGCAAACGGGGTCCACGGCAGTTCCTTTCCTAACCATCCTACTGCTCTACTTCCTGTTTTCCTCAACAATATCCACTGCAATAAAACGACTTGAGTGGCGTCTGTCGCGCGGGCTGGATGGGACGGGAAGCTAAGTCATGGAATGGGATTGGGAGTTCAGCATTCAGATACTGCCGCAACTGTGGGAAGGCGTAAAAGTCACCATCCAAGCCACCATTCTGGGCACGATGATCGCTATGACGCTAGGTCTGGTGCTGGCGATTGCGCGGCGCTCAGTCAATGTGTGGATATCCCGACCCGTTGGTTTTTTTGCCGAATTTATCCGGGGCACGCCGTTGTTGGTGCAGCTGTATTTTCTGTTCTATATCTTGCCTGATCTGGGTCTATTATTGTCTCCTCTGACGGCGGGTGTTGTCGGGTTAGGTCTGCATTATTCCACCTATACCGCGGAGGTTTATCGCACTGGCATCGACGCGATCCCAAGCGGGCAATGGGAGGCAAGCAAAGCCACCAACCTGACGGCCA
>NZ_JBDMZG010000147.1:0-19761 GCF_039769035.1 Pacificibacter sp. | reverse complement strand
CTCCGTTTTTTAAAGATGTGGCTGACGGTCCAGATACCGGCGCGGCCTATTGGCTGACCACAGCAGATTCAGTGCGCATCCGTGCAGGGGTCTGGCCCAAAGACGACGCGAAAGGCACCGTGTTTATTCTGTCGGGTCGCTCTGAATGCGTTGAAAAATATGGACGGGGTGCTGCGGATTTGGCCCAGCGCGGTTATGCAACCGTTGCCATTGATTGGCGTGGCCAAGGCCTTGCGGATCGGTTGTTGAAAAACCCTGCAGTCGGCCATGTCGAACAATTCGAAGACTATCAGTTGGACCTTGCCGCTGTGCTTAACATGGCGCGGGATTTGGAATTGCCCAAACCGTGGTTCATGATTGGCCACTCTATGGGCGGGGGCATTGGCCTTCGCGCGCTCTATGAGGGTGCGCCCTTTGAAGCAGCTGCGTTTTCCGCCCCCATGTGGGGCATTGGTCTGACGTCGCAGCAAAAAGGGATGCTTAGGTTTCTGGCCCCCCTTCTGGTGTTACTCAGATTGGACAAAACCCATGCCCCTGGCACCTCGAGCGACACCTACGTGATGACGCAGCCGTTTGAAGGTAACACGCTTACAAATGACCCAGACATGTACGCCTATATGCGCAAACAATTGACTGAACACCCCGAGATGGGTCTTGCTGGTCCGTCCACGCATTGGGTCCGTGAAGCGATCGCAGAAACCGCTTATTTCAACATTTTGGATTCCCCAGACGTGCCCATCGTGTGTTTCATAGGTCTCGATGAGACGATCATCAACACAGACGCCGTGCGCGACCGTATGGCGCGTTGGCCCAATGGCAAACTGATCGAAATCCCCAATGCGCGGCACGAGCTTCCTATGGAACGGCCAGAGGTGCGTACCGAGTTTTATGACCGCAGCTGTGCGCTCTTCGACGCGCAACTCTAACCCGATGCCATGATCCCTGCCGCGCGTGTTCACTTTGTGGTGCGTCGGGCGGGGTTCAGCGCGTTTCAGTGCGTTTCTATGCGCTCTACGGGTTGCAAAGCCCCTCCGTGCATTCCTAAGTATACCCCATAGGAATTAGGAGAACTTTATGCGTTTCAGCTTCACATCTGCCCTTGGTCCCCAAGCCTTTGACACCCGCGCTTTTGACAGCCGTGTGTTTGATGCGGACGCAGGATCAGCCACTGGCGATTTTGGCGATTTGCCCGATTGGGATCTCAGCGATCTTTATCCGGCTGTGGACGCGCCCGAAGTGAAGCGCGATCTGGATTGGCTGGAAGAGGCCTGCGCCGCTTTCGCATCCGATTTCGAAGGCAAGCTGGCGGGTCTTGATGGTGCAGGCATGTATGATTGCATCCTGCGCAATGAGCGGATCAGCCAAGTGGCGGGGCGTTTGGGGTCTTTTGCTGGCTTGCTGTACTACCAAAACACGGTTGACGGCGAGCGCGCGAAGTTCTTTTCCGACATCCAAGACAAGCTGACCACATTCACAGCGCCTTTGGTGTTTTTCTCGCTCGAAGTGAACCGCATCCCTGATGAGACCGTGGAAGAGATGCTGCAACACGCAGACCTCGCCCGCTACCGTCCTATTTTTGAACGCATGCGCAAAATGCGCCCCTATCAGCTGTCCGACGAATTGGAACGCTATGAGCACGACATGTCCGTCGTCGGCGCTTCTGCGTGGAACAAGCTGTTTGATGAAACGGTTGCAGATCTGAAATTCACCGTCGATGGCGAAGAGCTTGGCCTTGAGGCTGCCGCCACATTGATGTCTGACCAAAACCGCGACAAACGCGAAGCGGCCGCGCGCGAAGTGGCGAATGTTTTGGGGCAAAACCTCAAGACATTTACCCGCGTGCACAACACTTTGGCCAAGATGGGCGATATCGAAGACAAATGGCGCGGCATGCCGACCCCGCAAACGGGCCGTCACCTGTCCAACGATGTTGAAGCCGAGGTGGTCGAGGCCCTGCGCGACGCTGTTGTCGCCGCCTACCCTAAGCTGTCGCACCGCTACTATGACTTAAAGCGCAAATGGCTCGGGCTTGATAAATTGCAGGTCTGGGACCGCAACGCGCCGCTTCCTTTGGAAGACGACAAAGCCATCCAGTGGGATGATGCGCGCGCCACAGTGATGGAGGCCTACGCCGAATTTGACCCGAAAATGGCCGAAATCGCCGAGCCCTTCTTTACCAAAGGTTGGATTGACGCTGGCGTGAAAGAGGGCAAAGCCCCCGGTGCTTTCGCCCACCCGACCGTGACAGACGCGCATCCCTACGTAATGCTCAACTACTTGGGCAAACAGCGCGATGTGATGACTTTGGCCCACGAATTGGGCCACGGCGTCCACCAAGTTCTGGCCGCTGAACAAGGCGAAATGCTGTCTAGCACGCCGCTGACCTTGGCCGAAACCGCGTCAGTCTTTGGTGAAATGCTGACGTTCCAAAAGCTGCTGTCTGGCGCCAAAGATCAAAACGAACGCAAAGTGCTGCTGGCGGGCAAAGTCGAGGATTCGATCAACACGCTGGTGCGCCAAATCGCGTTTTACGACTTCGAATGCAAACTGCATGAGGCACGCAAAGGCGGCGAACTCACAGCTGAGACCATCAACGGTCTGTGGATGTCCGTGCAGGGCGAAAGCCTTGGGCCAGCGTTTGAATTCATGGACGGCTACGAGACCTTCTGGTCCTACATTCCGCATTTCGTCCACTCGCCCTTCTACGTATACGCCTATGCCTTTGGCGATGGCTTGGTGAATGCGCTCTATGCGGCCTATGTGGAATCGCCCGAAGGCTTCGAAGAGAAATACTTCGACATGCTCAAAGCCGGCGGATCAAAGCACCATTCAGACCTCTTGGCCCCCTTCGGCCTTGATGCGTCCGACCCCAAATTCTGGGACAAAGGCCTGTCGATGATTTCCGCGATGATCGATGAATTGGAAGCGATGGACTAAGCGTCCCCACCTGCGCAGTGAGTAATTAGACCAAGAAAAAGCCCCGCCGAAACTGGTGGGGCTTTTTTCAATTAGAGCGCAGGCAGATCAGTCTTTCTCAAACCGCAGCATGCCAGCCAAACGTGCGCCTGCGGGGGCATCTGCGGGATGATTATTGACCCCATCAAAGACCTTAATTTCCGCGAAATCGAAGGGGCTCACCCCTTCAAGGCAAGCAACATTCACCCCAAACTCATTGGGGTTGGAGCGCCGTTGGTGATGGGTGTAAATCCCGCATTTCGAGCAAAAGTAATGCTTCGCCGTTTTGGTATTGAATTGATACAGCGTCAGCGCGTCCTCACCTTGCAAAAAGGTGATCCCGTCCAAATTTGCCGACACGGCCACTGCGCCGCGCATGGCGCAGATCGAGCAGGTACAGCGGCGCGCAGTGTCCAAGCCTTCGTTCAAATGCACGCGGAATTTAACAGTGCCACAGTGACAAGACGCATCATACGTCTTGGGGGAACTCATCAATCCAACTCCGTCCAAGGCCAAGGTTTGACCTCTGAAGCAGCGGTTTGATAGCGGATCGCTTTCGCCATCCAGATGCCCAGATCGGTGCCAAGTTCTGCGACGCGCGTGTTCGGTTTGGAGCCACCAAACAGCACGAAGACCACTTGCAACAATGTCAGCAAGGTCAAAAGCGTCTTGGACAGGCTGATCATGATCGCAATCAAGATCATGAAGAACAGCCGGTGGAAGAGGTTTTCTTCCAACTTCTCAGGCATCTTCGGCGTCATGTTTTCAAGGTCGGGCATCACGTCGTCAAACTCGTGCGGGTCGGCCATAGTTCATTCCTTTGAGCGTCGCTCTATCTTTTGTCTGTCGCAAAAACGCGGTCAATCATCTCTTGTGTGCCACGCGCGTTTTCCAAGGTCCAAGGGTAGTCGGCATGCGCCGAAGTCCCTGCACGCACGGCAGCACTGAAGTTTTCCACTTGGTTTACATAGTGGTTGGTCCCACTGAAATGTTCAACCATCTCGTTGTTAGAAGTATCCGCCAAATGCAACCGCGTTGGGCCAAACAGATTGGCGTTAAAGGGGGTCTCCAAGGTCAGCACACCTGTGTCGCCGTGAAAGCGGATTTCTTGCGCAGGGCTCATCCGCATCGATGTGACGGCGTGATAGGAAAACGTTTCAAACTGCGCGTTCACTTCGGCAAACACATCCACGTCATTTTCATAGTGAATGTTGGTATGGGTGATCTCGCGCGGTTCCTGCCCCGTGGCCCAACGCGCTGATCCATAGGTATAAACGCCGATGTCGCGAATGGACCCACCGCCCGTTTCAGGCCGGTTGCGAATGTTATTCATGTCCGAATTGGCATAGGAAAACACAGTGTCCACATGCACCAAATTGCCAATTGCCCCTTCAGATAACAGCTGTTTGGCACGCGCCCATTGCGGGTGGTGCACGATCATATAGGCCTCTGCACACAGCAGCCCTGTCTCGTCGCGCATCGCAATCAGGTCATCGATCTGATCGGCGGTCATCGCAATCGGCTTTTCGGTCAACACATGTTTGCCCGCACGCAGCGCCTTGAGCGTCCATTCAACGTGAATGTGATTGGGCAGCGGAATATACACAGCGTCAATGTCATCGCGCACCAGCAAAGCGTCATAGTCGATTTCGATCTCAAGCTCGGGACAAAACGCTTGGAACCCCTCCGCTTTCGAAGGGTTTGACGTGGCCAATGCCACCAACTGCGCACCTTCGGCGGCATGAATGGCCCGCGCCATATGCTGTTTTGCAAAATTCGCGGCGCCCAAGACGCCCCAACGGACTGGTTTGGTCATGCTGTGCCCTCCCTGAATGACGCCTGTGATCATGGCAAAGCGTGGCCAAAACGCAAGGGGCGTGGCGGGTATTGCCGCATCAAACGACCAAACGCATGCCTAGCAGACCTTACGCATGCCTAGCAGGTCGTATCGTGCGATCCTTTTGGCGCCCGCCCGAACAGCAATCTGAGATTACGCTTTACAATATTGGTCCAGATCAAAAACGGCAGACCTTTGAAGAAATCAATCTTGGCCCCTTTGCCCGCCCGTCCCAAAGTGTGCAGCACGGTGGATGGCACCGCAGGACGGAAATACGGCTTGGCCTTTATGGTTTGACCCGCGACCAGTGCATCCAGCGCTTTGCGCGTGGCGCTTGGATTGTTCCAATCGGAGCGGTACACAACGCAGCCGTTTTTGTTGATGATAAACACAGCGTTGGGCATGCTGCCGTAGGCTGTATGCGCCTGCCCGTCAAAACCATCGACAAACACAGTGCGCGTTTCGCCGTCTTCTTCTTTGAGCCGCGTCGCACAGGCGGCCTTGTCTTCAAAACTCTTGTGGCTTTGAATCTCCGCACCAGGATGCGCCTCACGCACATAGAGCACCGCGCTGCTGGCACGGGGATGATGCGCAAGCGGTTCCATGATGCCACGGCGACTTTGAAACAGTGGACAGGTGATACTGCCCATCTCCAACACCAAGAAATCACCGTCAAAATCAAGCAAGGACCGGCGGGCTCCATCAGTCGTGGTCAATTTGAAATCAGGCGCCTTATCGCCCACCTGAGGACCAACCGTGCTTTCAAAATCATAGTCGTCGGTCGCAAACGTATCATAGTTGTAATCGATCATTTTGATCCCTCCTTTGGGGGCAATTGATCGCGTTCAAGATCGCTGGTGTGCGGCACAAGGTTATGTGTCATGGCCTGCAATGTGCGCAGCGTGACGGCGATATCTTCAGGCGGGATGCCCGCCATTGACTGGTCAATGAGGCCGCGTGCCAGCGGCACAAGATCGCCTTTCAATCCGGCGCCGCGCGGCGTCAAACGGACAACACTGCGCCGCCGATCTTTTGGATCTTCATCACGCTGAACCAAAGACTTGCGCACCATAGCATCCAACAATCGGGTGATTGTTGTCCGGTCCTTGATGGTAATCTCAGCCAAAACGCTGGGGCTTTGCGGGCCATGTTGCCACAACACCAACAAGACGGCCCATTCTTCTGCGCTGATAGGATGACCCGAGGCGCGAAACAACGCGGCCAAGTCCCTGCGAATGACAAAGCCAAGTCGGTTGATCCAATGATGGGGTATGTGTTCATAATTCATAATATGTGTATATTACAACTATTGTAACCCACACGTCAAGACCCGCCCCTTTGCGCAACACGACAAGCGATCCCGCGCGCGCATAAAAAAAGGGATGGCCAGGCCACCCCTTTTTAAGTCATCAAGATCGTCAAACGCTTATGCGTCTTCGAAAATGCCGCTTTCGACAGCAAGCTCTTTCATCCGCTCTTGCAGTTTTTCAAACGCGCGCACTTCGATTTGGCGAATGCGCTCGCGGGACACGCTGTATTGTTCGGACAGCGCTTCAAGCGTCACAGGTTTGTCTTCCAAACGGCGTTGCGACAGGATGTCTTTCTCGCGATCGTTCAACACAGACATCGCTTCGACCAAAAGCGCGTGACGGCTTTCCATCTCGTCTTTGGCCTCATAGTCGCCAGCCTGATCCATGTTCTCGTCTTCAAGCCAATCTTGCCACTGCGCCGTGCCACCGTCTTCGGACCCAACTGTGGCATTCAACGAAGCATCCCCGCCAGACATTCGGCGGTTCATTGAGATCACTTCGTCTTCAGTCACACCCAAATCCGTTGCGATACGCTTGACGTTTTCGGGGCGCAAATCGCCCTCTTCCAAAGCACCGATACGGTTTTTCGCTTTGCGCAGGTTAAAGAACAATTTCTTTTGCGCGGACGTCGTCCCTAATTTCACAAGGCTCCATGAGCGCAAAACATATTCTTGGATCGAGGCACGGATCCACCACATCGCATAAGTCGACAGGCGGAAGCCTTTTTCCGGATCAAAGCGTTTCACAGCCTGCATCAAGCCCACATTGGCTTCAGACACGACTTCGGCTTGCGGCAGACCGTAGCCACGGTAGCCCATGGCGATTTTAGCCGCCAAGCGCAGGTGCGAGGTGACAAGCTTGTGCGCGGCGCCGGAATCTTCGTGGTCAACCCAGCGCTTGGCCAGCATGTATTCTTCTTCGGGCTCCAACATTGGGAACTTACGAATCTCTTGCATATAACGGTTGAGCCCTTGTTCTGGGCTCGGGGCTGGTAGATTTGTGTAATTGCTCATGTATCGGCACTCCCATGTCGGTCGCTCTATGTAACAAGCGTTAACATGCAAATAGGGTTCAGGGTCTGGCGGTTCAAGGGCTCGCTTGCAAAAAAGTAATTTCGCTCACGGTCATCTAATCTTTGTACGAAAGATGAACCCGTTTCCGTCGCTGGTCTACAAAGATCATGCCACCGCACGCAAATGTGCGCAATTGTAACATCTATACCAAAATGATCTTGTAGATGTGCGTATTAGCGCAAAGCCTCAATCAAATCACCCATATCGGACGGCAAAGGCGCCTCAAAACGCATATCCTCACCCGTCACAGGATGGACAAACCCCAACACGGCCGCATGCAAGGCTTGGCGCGAAAACGCAGCAATGCTCGCACGGTTGCCATCAGAAATACCCGCTTTATGCGACAGCTTGCGTTTACCACCATAGGTTTGATCGCCCACAAGCCCATGCCCCGCATGCGTCATATGCACCCGAATTTGGTGCGTGCGGCCGGTTTCCAACCAACACTCCACCAAGGATAATTGCACAGGCGTGCCATATTGCTCCAACACCCGCGCCCGCGTGATCGCATGACGCCCTTCGGTGAAAGACACCGCTTGTTTTTGGCGATCATGTTTGTGACGCCCCAACATGGTGGTGATGCGCATAATGTTCGAACCTTCAAAGCTCACGCCTTTCACGCCGCGCAAACGCGGATCCATCACATCGGGCATGCCATAGACCAGCGCCGTGTATTTGCGCTCAACGGTGTGTTTCTCGAATTGCTTCGCCAAACCCTGATGCGCCACATCGCTTTTGGCCACGACTAAAATGCCAGACGTGTCTTTATCAATGCGGTGCACAATGCCGGGGCGCTTTTCGCCGCCAATGCCAGACAGGCTGTCACCGCAATGATGCATCAATGCATTGACCAAAGTGCCAGAGGGCGAGCCTGGTGCGGGATGCACCACCATGCCCACAGGCTTGTTGATCACGATCAGATCGTCGTCCTCATAAATGACGTCCAAAGGAATATCTTCGGCCACCAAATGACTGTCCACCGGTTGCTCAACGGTAATCACCACAGAGGCACCTTCCGCGATCTTGGCCTTTTGGTCGAGCGCAGGTTTGCCATTGACCACAACCGACCCTTCCGCGATCAATTTCGCCAAACGCGACCGTGACAGGTTCGCATCCGCTGGCACATCCCGCGCAATCGCCTTATCAAGACGGTTAGGGGGATTTTCCGCGATGGTAAATTCAACGGTGATAAGTGGAGCGCTAAGAGACATGACTGATCCGGTACAGGGCGACCCAAAGGGCTTGGACGCAAATGTTGACCCAAAAGCAATGGCGGGGCTGACGCTGATGCGCCGACTTGTGACATCGCTCTTGGTGGTGATGATTTTGGGGTTCCTACTCCTGATCGGCCTGCTTGTCACCCGTTTCCCATCAATGAGCACGCCTATTGGCTTTGATTTCCCCGAAAACATCACCCTGCCCGACGGGGCGCAGGCGCAAAACTTCACCCGCGGCGCGGATTGGGTCGGAGTTGTCACGACAGACAATGAGATTTTGATCTTTGATGCCGCGAGTGGCGATTTGCGTCAGACGGTGGAGATTGAATAGAGCTGAGCCGTTGTGCAATTTAGGACATGTAGGTCGAATGGCGCGCTCTAAACGACGTTTGAGCAATCCTTGCGCGTGATCGCGGCATATCTTGCACGCTGCGCTGCTGTCTTCGACTGTGGTTAAGCCATGTGGCGCCTAAGAAAAACAGCCCGCTAAGAACGCTCTTCGCGCATTCTGCCCCAGTCGTTCTGATGCGAACAGTTCAGCATGGAAGCCAAGACAACCTGAGCGGCACTCTGGCATCTGTCATCAATACGTGTGTTGGGGGGGGAGTGGTACCACCTCCTGGTCTCGAACCAGGGACCTCCTGATCCACAATCAGGCGCTCTAACCAACTGAGCTAAGGCGGCACGTTGGGGTGATTTACGGAACGCGCGGGGTGAATGCAAGAGTAAGATTGCGGTATTTGTCGATTTTTTTATCCACCTGAAATGACCCACCAAAGACATCTCGTTTTGACCCAAGTTTCTGAGCCGCAGGCGCGGCCGCAAACCCTGCCCTTGCACAGCGTCGAATTTGGCCTTATTTCAAACAGCAATCCAAAGGAGCGACAGCATGAGCATCAATAAAGAAAGCGACATCGAGGCCAACATCCAGATCGGCCCAACCACGCTTGGCATGGTGCGCATCTACATCGAAGGCGAAGGTCTTGAAATTCCTATGGATTTCGACCCTGAAGAAGCCGAGGAAATCGCCGAAGAAATTCGCGCAGCGGCCGCGCAAGCGCGCACATTGGCGAAATAATCAGCCTTACCTGCGTCGCATTAGTGCGGCGCGAACTGCCGTGCCACTGACGGATCGCGATAGCTTTGCAGCCGCCGCGCCGCATCACGGGCAAATTTCAGGTGAATCGCCTTGCGCCGCGCCGCATTCAACTTGGTCTCGGGCGCATCGCGCAGCATCTCGGCCCCGTAGGCATCGGCAATGATCAACCCTGTGTCGTCGGGCAAAATGTCGACGGGAAAATCGGTATCCACCGCCCAAAAATAGCGGTCGCACCATTCCAAATAGCCCTGCCATTTGGAATCAGATGCAAAATCCGCGCGGCTCGATTTGCATTCCACGATCCATATTTCGCCCTTTGGCCCCACGGCCATCACATCGACACGCAACCCGCGTTTGGGCACGAATTCTTCCAAACAGGCGAAGTCATAGCTTTGCAAATGCCGACAAACGCCCCGCGCCAAAAGCTGGCCCGCTTGGGCGTTGGCTGCGAAGGGATCTGGGGTCTTTGGTGCAGAATTGGCCATACCGCAATTGTGAACAAAACGGAAACAAAACTCAACCCCCTGCCCGATTTCACGCGTCGCACTCCGATGATGGCACCTTGACCCCGCACGCAGATGCGCCCATGACCACGACAAACGGTCTTTGGGCGCGCGCTTCACGGATCTCATTCATGCCACCGAAAAGGGCCAGTTCAATGACCGACAATACACTTCGCAAATCCATCTACCTCAAAAACTCACGCGTTGAGATTTGGGATCATTTGACCAAGCCTGAACTGATCAAAGCATGGTTTCATGCGCCCAAAGTCGAACTCACCCAAGGCGAACCCTATGAGTTGTTCGGGCGTGAGAGCGGCGAAAAATTGGCATGGGGCCGCGTGCGCGATGCGACACCTTACGATCGTTTGGAATACACCTTTTCCATCGCCCAGATGGATGGCGTGCGCTCCAAAGTGATCTGGACGCTCAAAGAAGTCGAAAACATCACCCGCCTGTCACTCGTGCACTCCGGCCTGCCACGCGGGGCTGAAGCCACAGGTTTGACGCTGGCGCTCGACAAAGGTTGGGACGGCCACATCGCAGAATTGCGCGCGGCGCTGAGCGCGCTCGACGCCTAAGCCCCCCTCTTGCCATTCCATGCCCAAAGCATAGATTGGCGCGATGGACGTTACCCCGCATTTGACCCGCTTTGGCGCGACGAACCCGACGCCGCTGACCCAGACGCCACGCGCACATTTGTGGCGCGTGGATACCCGACATGGGCCAGCAGTGCTGAAGGTTCTGACGCCTGAAGGTTTGGATGCGCGCGAACTGGAAGGGGCCGAAGCCTTGCGCCTTTGGGATGGCAAAGGCGCGGTCAAGCTGTTGGGGCTGTCAGATCACGCCATGCTTTTGGATTGGCTGCCGGGACCGTCGCTGGGCGATATGGCACGCGGCGGACAAGATCTTGAATCTGCTGCTCTATTGGCCGACGTCGCCCTAACCTTGTCCGGCCCACCACAGCCTGCGTTTGACGATCTGCGCACCTATGGCATGGCTTTGACGCGTGCCAAAGTCGCGGATGTACCTGCCCCCTACCGCGATGCGTTTTCACGCGCGCAAGCGCTCTGGCCAAGACTTTTGGACAGCACGACAGAGTCCCGTCTGCTGCACGCCGACCTACATCACGACAACATTTTGCAAGGCGCAAACGGGTGGTGTGCAATTGATCCCAAGGGCGTGAATGGCGATCCGTGTTACGAATTCGCCAATGCATTGAAAAATCCCGATGGTATGGAGGCAGAGATCAAAGCCCCTACGCGCATTGTCGCCATGGCGCAGCTGTTTGCGCGTATCGCCAGTTTGGACGAGGCCCGCATTTTGCAGTTTGGCTTTGCGCATGCAGCTTTGTCATTGTCATGGCACATGGAACGCGGTGACGCGCCCGAGCCGAGCCTGACAATTTTGAACGTATTTCATAATCTGATCTGCACCCCCTTGCCGTGAGCGGTTGCAAGGCTTAGGTGTGGTCTCGGCGGGATCTGCTTAGTTTTGTACATATGGACGCTAGACTCCAGTGGCCTTAAGCAACCGAACGGGAGCTGGCTCTGTCATAGCCCTGGCTTTGTTACCTGGCGCCCACCTGAAATATCAGGTCCTCGGGAGCAAATGCGTTGCTACGACTGCTGCGGTCCCCCGCCACTTTCCCTTTCTTTTCAAACGACAGTGTCAAACAGATGCGCGCTAAGGACACAACGTTGGCGCGGCGCGTGTCGCGCACAAAAAAGGGCCGATCCCCACGAGAAGATCGGCCCATCGTCAGTTTGAAACCTAAGCTTAGAACGTCAGCTTCAGACCGATTTCAAAGGCTGCATCACGTGCTGCTGCAAATGCAGGCGCGATGGGGTTCGCAGGATCGTGACCGGTGCTGTTTGGGCCACCTGGGTTGGTGACGCCGCTGTC
Source organism: Pacificibacter sp. (assembly GCF_039769035.1). Classification (NCBI taxonomy): domain Bacteria; kingdom Pseudomonadati; phylum Pseudomonadota; class Alphaproteobacteria; order Rhodobacterales; family Roseobacteraceae; genus Pacificibacter; species Pacificibacter sp. The sequence continues at coordinate 7,865 of NZ_JBDMZG010000147.1, read as the reverse complement.
GTAACCCGCCAAGAGGCTCAAATTGTCCGAGATGTCGTAGCCCGCTTCGATTGCGTAATCGCCATCAGAGTCTGTTGCGATTTTCGCGTTCCAGTTTTCGCCACCCCAGTTGGTGTTAAAGACTGTTTTGGAATTGCTGTCTTGATCAAACCCGTGCGTCAAGAACACACCTTTGAAGACGCCCATGTTTTTCGCGCGGTAAATCGCAGTCATACGTGTGCGTGTGCGATCTGATTCACCGTGCAATTCGTGGCTTGCGATCAAAGTCACGCCAGCTTTGCGAATTGGGTATACAACTTGCGCGCGGACATCTTTGATGTCGTTGGCTTCAATGCTGTAGATGCCGAAATCGGTTGGCAAGGTGAGTTCGATTTCAGATGTTGGCATTTCATCGTCATCAAGGTTTGTGGATGAGCCAAATGTGCGTGTTGGATCTGTGATCAATTCAACGCCGAGCTTGCCAAAGCGGTTCTCGTATTTGAACATCATTTCACGATCGGTCGCGACACCGTTAACTGTGGTTGAATCAAACACCTCTTGGTAGGCTTTGCGCACAGTCGGGAACACAGCATATGTGCCGCGGTCTTTAACGTCGCCCGTCGCCCATGGGTAGCCACCCTCGTTGAAGGTTGTGAAAGACAGTTTACCAGCCGATTGCATGTCCAATGACAGGCTTAGGTCGATGTTGTCGTCATTCAAACCACCGATCATATCTTGGTCAGTACGCAGTGTTGCTTGGGCTTTAAATTCCAAGACATAGCCGTTGTCGAGTGTGTGATCGCCCATCACATAAGTGCTGATCTCGCCCAGCATACCGTCGCCGTGGTAGCCTTGGTTGCCGTAGCCAAGATAAACTTCGCCACCTGTTTTTACATCAGCAACTGCCGCTGCAGGTGCGATAAGTGCAACGAATGCACAGGTTGTCATAAATTTGTTCATAGTGTCCTCCCTAAGTTCAGGCGAACACAGCCGTCCAGACATATTCGTATAATTAATGTTTTCTATCGGTAATATTCTTTCAATCAATCCGTTAACAAAATCGTTACAATTCAAAGGCTTAATTAATCGACCTCTACCAACTTGTTGGTATTGAAGTTCTCAATACGGCCCATCACCCCTGTATTCGGTGGATTTTGCGCAAAATTCTACCGCAGGACACGCTCAAAATATCTGCCGTCGGGCATTTGCTTTGAACATCTAAGCGACGACCGGCAGCCTCCGCCGCTTGGTTCGATCATGATCATAAACAACACTGAGACCGCGAGGCCTGTCAGCGCGCGCGGAAGCTACATGCACAAATGTGCACGCTCAATCTGACCAGTGATGGGGAACGCTACGCGCCTTACGCCTCAAAGGCACACACACGCACTTCAGCACGTTTGCTTGGCTTGTGCGCCTTACGCCTTAAAGGCGCACACCGCACTTCAGCATGTTTGATTGGCTCGTGCGCCTTACGCCTTAAAGGCTTCAGGGCGCACTTCGCGGGCCATGTGATCCAAAACCGCATTCACGAATTTGGCTTCTTTGCCCTCTGGGTAAAAGCTTTTGGCAACATCTACGAACTCAGTGATCACAACTTTCGGCGGCGTGCGACCTGACAACAGCTCACCACCAGCCGCGCGGAACAGCGCACGCATGGTGCTGTCGATGCGCCCGATTGGCCATTTCGCCACCAGGCCTCTGTCGGTCATTTGGTCGATTTTCACCTGATCGTTCACAGCCAATTCGGTGATCTCGTGGAACAGATCGGAATCGCCGTCGATGAACAGCCCCTCTTCTTCGGTCTCAATGCCAAAGAAGTGGTCGTAAAATTGGCGACGCACTTTGTCCACGGTCATGTCCGAGGCTTCCATCTGAAACAGGGCCTGCACAGCGTAAAGGCGTGCGGCGGATCTCATGTCGCGTTTTGACGGCGGCTTCAGGTGTGAGTGATCTTCGGTCATGCGATATTCGGTCCTGTTTCTTTGCCTGCAAGGCGGATCGCGTCAGTGTGAAAGCCAACGCCCTTGCTCGGACGAGCCCATTTGCGGGAAAGCGCGACAAGATGCAAGGCCGCAGCGGCCGCTTCACCGCCTTTATTACGCCCTTTTGCCTCTGCGCGGGCTTCTGCCTGCGATTTTGCCTCTACAGCAAGGATTCCATTGCCAATACACAGACCAGACAGGCCCATCATTTGCAACGCATGCGACGAATCATGTGACGCCGTATCAAACAGCGCCGTTTCCCCGCGCACGAGACATCCAAGCGCCACATAGCCGTCGAAATTCGACATGCGATCCGCGATTGCAATCGCTGTTGGCACCTCGGCCACGCTGGGCACTTCGATCACATCAAAGGCCACGCCGACGTCGTTCAATGTCGCTTGCGCCCCAGACAAAAGCTCATCCGCGATGTCTTTAAAATACGGCGCCACAACCACCAAGAGTTTCACAGGATCGTCAAAGCTGGGCAGGTCCAAAATATACGGCGCAGCGTCGGCCATTATGTGTTCCAATCTTGCAAACGCGCCACGTAGCGCGCCACGGTGTCGATCTCGAGATTGATCCGATCGCCCACTTTTGCCTTGCCCCAGATCGTGACCTCTTGCGTGTGCGGGATGACGTTGATGCCAAAATCGCAGCCATTGACCTCATTCACCGTCAAAGACGTGCCGTTCAATGCCACCGACCCTTTGGGGGCGATGAATTTTGCCAACGCCTCAGGGGCGCGGAATGTCAGGCGCGTGCTGTCGCCCTCGTCTTTCATGTCGATCAAATCCGCGACGCCATCGACGTGACCAGACACGATATGTCCGCCCAATTCATCGCCCAATTTGAGCGCACGTTCCAAGTTCAGCGGCGTGCCAACAGCCCAATCGCCGATGTTGGTCAAATCCACGCTTTCAGCCGAAATCTGTAAATCGAACCAATTTTGCGGCTCTGTTCCCAGCGCGATGACAGTCAAGCACACGCCGTTGCAGGCAATAGATGCGCCAATGTCGATGCCATCCACATCGTAAGCACAGCCAATACGGGCCCGCAAATCACCCTCTTTTTTCAAATCGAGCACTTGCCCGATGTCTGTGATGATGCCTGTAAACATATATTTCTCCGTCAATGGCTGTGTCACAGACCTACTCTTGCGCAGACGCGCTTTCAAGCCCAAGTAATGCAACCCATGGTTGCTAAATATCACGTGTAACCTATTGATATGGGATAAAGTTGTTTCCGCAAGGTCACATAGTCGTTCAATTTTTAGCGATCACAGGAATTGGTTACAGACTTTTAGATGTTAAGCATTATCACGTGTCTATGATCAAAAACTCCGTTGCTCCACGCGTATTTCTTTTGCTCCAGGGACCACATGGTCCATTTTTCTGGAAGCTTGGGAAAATGCTGCGCGCAGCAGGCTGCGAAACGTGGCGCGTCGGTTTTAACGCCGGCGACCGCGCCTTTTGGTTGTCACGACAAAGCTTCATCCCCTTCACCAGAAAGCCAGACGACTGGCCCGAAACCTTCGTAGACTTGGTTGCCGAAAAAGGCGTGACGGATTTGGTCCTTTACGGGGACACACGCCCAATGCACTCCATGGCGATTGAACGGGCGAAGGCGCTTGGGATCACCATTCATATCTTTGAAGAAGGCTATCTGCGCCCCTTTTGGTGCACCTATGAACGCGGCGGATCAAACGGCAACTCTGCCCTTATGGGTCTGACCGTCGAAGACATGCGCAAAGCGCTGGCGAAAACCGACCGTGACAACATTGAATCGCCTGCACACTGGGGCGACATGAAACACCATATTTTCTATGGTGCGCTTTACCATTGGTTTGTGATGTTCCGAAACGGCGCCTTCAAACACTTTCGTAGGCATCGCAATCTTTCGGTGATCCAAGAATTCTATCTCTACTTCCGCCGCCTCTTCTTGATGCCTGAGCATTTCATTCGTCGAACGATTTCTACGCGTAAAATTCAAAACGGCGGCTTCCCATTTCACATCGCCCTCTTGCAGCTGGAACACGATTCAAGCGTGCAAATGCATTCGCCCTACAACACGATGCCAGAATTCATCCACGACGTTGTGGAAGGGTTCGCAGAAGGGGCGCCACCGCACCACCATTTGGTGTTCAAGGCGCACCCTCTTGAAACCAATTTGCGCAACCTCAAAGTGGATGTGAGACGTACAGCCAAGGCCCACGGCGTTCAGCACAGGGTTCACTACGTGCAGGGCGGGAAACTGGCACAATTGCTCAACTTTGCGCGCTCAGCCGTGACCGTGAACTCAACTTCAGGCCAGCAGGTCCTGTGGCGCGGCCTTCCGATCAAAGTTTTTGGCTCGGCCGTTTATGACAAACCCGAATTTGTATCGCGCCAACCCTTGGCAGATTTTTTCCGCCAAGCCGCGCGACCAGACAAAAAAGCCTATGGGATTTACCGCCAGTTCCTTTTGGAAACCAGCCAAATCCCAGGTGGTTTTTATTCATCAGCGGGTCGCAGACAGTTGCTGCGCCTCGTGGTTGACATGATGCTCGCGCCCGAAGCCCCTTATGAGGCATTGATGTCCGGCCATGCGCCACCACGCCTGCCCATGCAAAACGTCAAATAGCACATTTTCCACACGGCATTGCGCGTCGTCTGCTACATTTATGCAGCAGGCAGAAATATTATTGCAGTCAGAGCGCTTAGATACGCCCTGTATCAGTAGATTTTCGGCTGAAAACCCAATATTGATGTTTTTAAGCGTAATAGCGCATTCGAGTATTGAGGCTCAGAGGAGACCGAGCAGTGAATTTTATTAAATCGCGTACACTACGCACCACAGCAATGCTGTGCTTTGCGGCAAGCCTTGCAGCCTGTGGATTGCCACGCTCGGGCCCAAACAAAAGTGACATTTTTTCTGGCTCGGTTCTCGAAAAGGGCGACGCCTACGTCGTTGCTGTGACGGACCAAGTGAATGGCAATTTGGGCAAGAACCCCACATTCGGCTTCCCCGAAAGCTTTATCAGCCAAGGTAAAATTGGATCAGACACCATTCAGCCAGGCGATGTTCTATCTTTGACCATTTGGGAAAACGTTGATGACGGCCTTTTGTCCTCAAGCGGCATCGGCGCGACAACACTGAATTCTGTGCAAGTCGACGGCGCGGGCTTCATTTTTGTTCCTTATGCAGGCCGGATCAAAGCCGCAGGCAATAGCCCTGAAGCCATTCGCCGTATCATCACTGAAAAACTCGATGAGCAAACCCCAGACCCACAAGTTTTGGTCATGCGTCAAGCCGGCAACGGGGCGACCGTTTCAATCGCCGGTAAGATTGGCGGCCAAGGCGTTTACCAAATCGAACGCCCAACCCGTACACTTGCTGCGATGCTGTCCAACGCGGGTGGCACCTCCGTCGATTCCTCACTGGCACAAGTTAAGGTGATCCGCGGCGGGCAATCTGGCACCGTGTGGTTCGACGATATCTTCGGTGATCCGCGCAACGATATCGCTCTGCGCGACGGTGACCGCATTTTGGTCGAAGCCGACAGACGCGCCTACACAGCACTTGGCTCAACCGGATCGCAAAAACTTATTCCGTTCACAGTCCGCGACCTGACCGCGATTGAAGCCCTCGCACAAGTGGGCGGCTTGCAGTCCTCATCCGCCGATCCGACCGGCCTGTTTATCTTGCGTGATGAATCAGAAGCCGTCGCACGACGCGTTTTGGGCCGCAAAGACATCCACGGCTCCCAACGTCTGGTCTATGTGATGAACCTGACCGAACCCAATGGTCTGTTTGTGGCACGCGACTTCTTGGTTCGCGATGGCGATACCGTCTACGTCACAGAAGCACCATTCGTTCAGTGGACGAAAACACTCAATGCTTTGACAGGCACGCTCAGCACCGCTGGCAGCTTGAACAGCTTGAGTTCAAACTAAACCAATGCACCAAGATGTGCCGAATACATCCGCCCAAGCCTTTGTGCCTGGGCGGATTTTGCTTTCTAACCCCAAAATCGCGCGCATTCCTAAGATCAAACAGGTCTTGAAAGCTGCAGGCTGGGCGCCTCACCGCAAAACGCCGCAATTGGATGATGCCCTCGCGGTCGAGGCGACGCACCCATGGCAAGAGGCAAAAGCGGCGTGGATCGGCGCTGCGTTTCTGCCCGATCAGCCCTGCCCGCAAAACATCCGCCCTGCCCCGCTGGGCCTTGCGATTGATACACGCGGCCCCCTGAACGATGCCGCGCAGCCGACCGATCTTGAGACCATATTGTCCACATTTGACTTGGACGATGCCCAAACACTGACCCGCGCCCATGCGTTGCGACAGCGACTTTGCGCGCTGCAACTGTGTACAGATCCGGTTCAAAGCGCCAAAGCCGCGCATCCAGATGCGCCCTTCGTTTTGATCTTGGACCCCAAGGACGATGGCACTGGCCACGACCAAACGTTAGACACTTTGCGCGCCATGATCCTGCGCGCCCAAAGCGATCACCCGAACACCAATATTTTGATCTATGCGCCAAGCGCTTTGGCCGAAGATGCGGTGCAAAATCAAATCAAAGAATTGGACATCACGCCTCCTGTGCAACTGTTGCACGGCCCCGCAAACCCTTGGATATTGTTTGAACGCGCCACCGCCGTTTACACCCAGTCGTCCCCTTTGGGGTTCGAGGCCATCGTCGCAGGCCACACCCCCGTTACTTTTAGCCAGCCGTGGTATGCAGGCTGGGGGCTGACCCAAGACCAAAATCCAATTGCGCGCCGCACGCGGCCCCTCACGCCAGAAATGCTGATCGCGGGCGCTTTGGTGCATTACTGTCAATGGTTCGACCCGCAGACAAAATCGCTCTGTGCCGTCGAAGACATTCTATCCTTGGCCGAGGCGCGCAAACGTGCCGCTCTTGAAGATGCTGACGGCTACGTTGCCTCCAACATGCTGCGCTGGAAACGGCCGCATATGCAGCGCTATTTCGGCCAGACCGCGCTGCGCTTCACCAATGATGCCGATGCCATCAAAACACAAAAGGCTCAAGGCCGCGTGCACATGGCATGGGGCGCAACGGCGCAGGCAGACATACGCGTCGAAGACGGCTTCTTGCGCTCTCGGGGACTGGGCGCTGCCTTGGTACGCCCCCTGTCGTTGATCTGCGACGGCCTTGGCATCTATTTTGACCCAACACGCCCGTCGGACTTGGAACAGTTGATCACCCAGCGCGCTGCGTTGCCGGATCACGCCGAAACCCGTATCAGCCACCTTTTGACCCGCCTGAACGCGGCCAAGCTGAGCAAATACAATGTGGGCAAAGGCCATCCAGAGTTGCCTGCGGGCCATAAAATTCTGGTCGCGGGACAGGTCGAAGATGACGCCTCGATCAAACTTGGCGCGGGCGACATTCAAACCAACCACGCCTTGCTCAAGGCCGCGCGCGACGCAAACCCGTCGGCTGTGATCGTCTTTAAACCACACCCCGATGTGGAAGCAGGCCTGCGCCGTGGCAAAGTGCCAAACGCAGATGAGCTGGCAGATGTGATCGCCCTTGAGGCCGACCCGATTGCGCTGATTGATGCCTGCGATGAGGTCTGGACCATGACGTCCCTGATCGGGTTTGAGGCGCTTTTGCGTGACACCCCCGTGACCTGCACAGGCGCGCCGTTTTACGCAGGTTGGGGATTGACCACGGACCTCGGCCCAACGCCAGAGCGCCGCACAGCACGCCCAACGGTTCTGGGCCTCGCCCATGCCACATTGATCGACTATCCGCGCTATTTTGATCCAGACACGGGCGCGGCCATTTCGGTTGAACAGGCCATCACCCTGCTGCAACAAGCCCCCAGTGGGCGCAGCAAAATGGCCTTGGCCGCTTTGGCGAAAGTCCGTCAGTTTCGTGCAAAATTTCTGGGG
>NZ_JBDMZG010000021.1:0-52877 GCF_039769035.1 Pacificibacter sp. | reverse complement strand
GCGAAGCTCTGCAAACAGCGATTGACGAATGCTACGACGCTTGCCTGTTGGGCAAGAACGCAGCCAAGTCTGGTTGGTACTTTGATCTTTACCTGCACCACGGGGCTGGCGCCTACATATGTGGTGAAGAAACAGCATTGCTCGAAAGCCTTGAGGGCAAAAAAGGCATGCCACGGATGAAGCCACCGTTCCCAGCGGGTGCTGGCTTGTACGGTTGCCCGACCACTGTGAACAACGTTGAATCCATCGCCGTTGCGCCGACCATTTTGCGTCGCGGTCCTGAATGGTTTGCTGGTTTCGGTCGCGCCAACAACGCGGGCACGAAATTGTTCGCGATCTCTGGCCACGTTAACAACCCATGTGTTGTTGAAGAAGCCATGTCGATCTCGTTCGAAGAGCTGATCGAAACCCACTGTGGCGGCATCCGCGGCGGTTGGGACAATCTTTTGGCTGTGATCCCTGGTGGGTCTTCTGTGCCATTGGTGCGCGGCGAACAGATGAAAGACGCGATCATGGACTTTGATTACCTGCGCGGTGAACTTGGCTCTGGCCTTGGCACAGCGGCGGTCATCGTCATGGACAAATCCACTGACATCATCAAAGCCATTCACCGCTTGTCTATGTTCTACAAGCACGAGTCTTGTGGCCAATGTACGCCGTGTCGTGAAGGCACAGGCTGGATGATGCGCGTGATGGATCGTCTGGTGAAAGGCGAAGCTGAGCTGGAAGAAATCGACATGCTTTGGGACGTGACCAAACAGGTTGAGGGCCACACAATCTGTGCGCTCGGCGATGCTGCCGCTTGGCCAATCCAAGGCCTGATCCGCAACTTCCGCGAAGAAATCGAAGACCGTATCAAAGCACAAAAATCGGGCCGTATGGGCGCGATGGCTGCGGAGTAAATCACACGATGCAACCAAGCGGCACACATATTGCGGAACTGAACATCGGACGGCTCATTGCGCCGACCGATGATCCGCGCGTGGCCGATTTTATGAATGCATTGGATATGGTGAACAGCCTTGGCAAACGCATGCCGGGGTTCGTTTGGATGATGGAAGGTTCCGGCGAACCCGGGACTGGAAATACTGAAAATTCTATTGGTGATGATCCGCAGATGGTTGCCAATATGACTGTGTGGGAAGACGTGAAAAGCCTCGAGCATTTCGTGTTCAACACAGTCCACAAAAAATTCTACGACCGCCGCGAAGAATGGTTCCAAGTTTTGGGGGGCCAGCACTTTGTGATGTGGTACGTAGAGGCGGGGCACAAGCCCACATTGGACGAGGCGCTTGAACGTCTTGCCTACAAAGAAAGACATGGGGACAGCGACTACGCCTTTGGCTGGTCGTATCTACAAGAGGCGCAATTGCATATCACTAAAGCATGCGCGCCGCATGGTATGGAGTCTCCACATGTATAAGTTTAAATCTGCAGTTATTGCAGCCCTTGTTATGAACACAGTCGCAGCCACAGCATCCGCAAAGTCTTTGCGTGATGAGCCAACGATTGATCGCCCGATGCTGAGCGTCGCGATGGCCATCGAGATTTCTGACAAATGCCCAAGCATTAGTGCGCGCACTCTCAAAGGGTTGAACTATCTTTGGGGATTGAAGTCAGCAGCAAAGCGGCTTGGATATTCAGATGCAGAAATCAAAAGTTACGTCGAAAGCGACGCTGAAAAGGCACGCATGCGCGACCTTGGCGAAGCGTATATGCGTTCCAAAGGTCTCGACCCAGCAAGTGTCGCTGATCTTTGTACGCTTGGATCGAATGAAATTGTTGCAAACACCCTGACAGGGTCGTTTTTGCGCATACGGAAATAGGGGCATTTGTCCCGTTAAGTTTCTCACGGATTGGTTCCGTGGGTGAGATGAAATTGACGCTGTGAAAGGCGTTTGAAATACCGAAGGTGCGGCGCATGTCGCGTGCGGCACCTTCATGAACACAGGTGACGTGATATGGCAGATACGCGCAAACTTATCATTGACGGAAATGAAGTCGAGGTCGATCCGGCCATGACGATCCTACAGGCTTGTGAAGTCGCAGGGATCGAAGTGCCGCGCTTTTGCTACCATGAGCGTCTTACAATTGCGGGCAACTGCCGCATGTGTCTGGTCGAGGTTGTTGGCGGTCCGCCCAAGCCGACGGCGTCTTGCGCGATGCAAGTGAAAGACATGCGCCCTGGTCCAGAAGGCCAGCCGCCTGTTGTGAAAACCAATTCTCCTATGGTCAAAAAAGCGCGCGAAGGTGTGATGGAGTTCTTGCTCATCAACCACCCGCTGGATTGCCCAATCTGTGACCAAGGTGGCGAATGCGATTTGCAAGACCAAGCCATGGCTTACGGTGTTGATTTCTCACGTTTCCGCGAACCAAAGCGCGCAACGGAAGATCTGGATCTCGGTCCACTTGTTGCCACCACAATGACCCGCTGTATTTCATGTACACGCTGTGTGCGCTTCACGACTGAGGTCGCTGGCATCACGCAAATGGGTCAAACAGGTCGTGGCGAAGATTCTGAGATTACGAGCTACTTGAACGAGACACTTGTGTCGAACTTGCAAGGCAACATCATCGACCTGTGTCCTGTTGGGGCACTGACGTCTAAACCTTACGCCTTTACGGCCCGCCCTTGGGAATTGACCAAAACCGAAACCATCGACGTGATGGACGCGCTTGGCTCAAACATCCGTGTGGACACCAAAGGTCGCGAAGTGATGCGCATTTTGCCGCGCAACCACGATGGCGTGAACGAAGAGTGGATTTCCGACAAAACACGTTTCGTTTGGGACGGTCTGCGTCGCCAGCGTTTGGACACACCTTACATCCGTGAAAACGGCAAGTTGCGCAAAGCGTCTTGGAATGAGGCTCTCGCAGCTGCTGCGGCTGGCTTGAAGGGCAAAAAAGTTGCCGGTCTTGTTGGCGATCTAGTGTCTGTCGAATCCGCCTTTGCTTTGAAGCAATTGGTTGAAGGTCTTGGCGGCAAAGTTGAATCCCGCGTAGACGGTGCGAAACTTCCGATTGGAAACCGCTCTGCTTATGTAGGAACGGCGACAATCGAAGATATCGACTCTGCGGACATGATCCAATTGATCGGCACCAACCCACGCGAAGAAGCGCCAGTGCTGAACGCGCGTATCCGTGCGGCTTGGGCGCGCGGTGCGGATATTGGTTTGGTCGGCGAAGCTGTTGATTTGACATACGAATACCATCACGTTGGCACAGACCGTGCTGCATTGGTTGCTTTGGCTGATCGCAAGATTTCCGCTGAAACCCGCGATGAGAAAAACACTATTGTCATCGTAGGCATGGGCGCCTTGCAAGAGGCAGATGGCGAAGCTGTTTTGTCACAAGCAATGAAACTGGCTGAAAACACAGGCTCCAAACTGATGATCTTGCACACTGCCGCAAGTCGCGTTGGTGCGATGGATATCGGTGCGGTGACTGAGGGCGGTTTGGACGCCGCTCTTGATGGCGCCGAAGCGATCTACAACTTGGGCGCTGACGAGATCGAAATTGCTGGCGACGCGTTTGTTGTTTACCAAGGCTCACACGGTGATCGTGGCGCACACCGCGCTGACGTGATCTTGCCGGGTGCTGCTTACACTGAAGAAAGCGGTCTGTTCGTCAATACAGAAGGGCGCCCACAGCTTGCTGCACGTGCCTCTTTCCCTCCTGGTGAGGCGAAAGAAAACTGGGCGATTTTGCGGGCTTTGTCTGCAGAGCTTGACGCGACTTTGGATTACTCTTCGCTCGCGGCCTTGCGCTCTACATTGATCGAAGCTGCTCCGCATCTGGCTGATTTGGATGTTGTGGCCGAAAACGCATGGTCTGCGATCGAAGTTCGCAAGCCAGCAACCGCATCCGTGCGCTACGCAGTGAAAGATTTCTACCTGACCAACCCGATTGCGCGTGCATCGGCGTTGATGGCGGAACTTTCAGCAGCTGCCAAAGCACGTGGCCAAGACGCAGTGGCGGCCGAGTAAGAATGATTGCTGCGCACACATATCAATTCGCGTCACAGCAGACCGCGCAAAACACGCAAGAGTGTGTTTTGTCGGCCACTGTGCTGCGTGGTGTGCGCGGGCTTCCTTGTGCGGATGTTTCTGAAGTCGCAGCACGCCCTGTGCGCGCGGTGACAGGTGAGATGGTCAATAAATCTTCAGATTTTGCGACCGTAAATATGGCTGCAAAGACAGATCGCGGCTTTGCGATTTTGTCAAAATCGAATGCGACACAAATGGCGCAAGTCCGTGCAAATGGATTTACGCAAAACTTACGAACAAATGTCTCACAAGAGGCTGGAATTTGGCGCGCGGATGCTGTTTACAGCAACACGTCAGCGCCGCTCGATGGTTTGCGAACGCTTGACACTAAGGTCATCGTTTCAAACGGCCGCGAATTTAGAATACCGACGGTGTGAAGGACTACGAAATGGTCGAATTTTTCACGACAACAAATTTGGGCATTGCGCTCTTGATCCTCGGACAATGTCTGCTGGTTCTTTTGCCCTTGTTCGTTGCTCTTGCCTTTTTGATGTATGGCGATCGCAAAGTCTGGGCTGCGGTTCAGATGCGCAAAGGCCCCAACGTGGTTGGTGTCTTTGGCTTGCTGCAATCTTTTGCAGACTTGCTGAAATACGTGGTCAAAGAGGTGGTTGTGCCTGCGGGGGCTGACAAATTTGTCTTCTACCTCGCGCCAATGATCACCTTTGTGATGGCGACCATCGCTTGGGTTGCGATCCCTTGGAACGATGGTTGGGTGATCTCTGATCTCAACGTTGCGATCCTCTACATATTCGCGATTTCATCGCTCGAAGTTTACGGCGTGATCATGGGGGGGTGGGCGTCCAACTCGAAATACCCATTCCTTGGTGCGCTTCGCTCTGCGGCGCAGATGATTTCCTACGAAGTTTCAATCGGTTTGATCATCATCGGTGTGATCATCTCATCCGGCTCCATGAACTTTGGTGACATTGTTGCAGCCCAAGACGGACGCTTTGGTATCTTCTCTTGGTACTGGATCCCGCATTTCCCAATGGTTGTGTTGTTCTTTGTCTCTGCCTTGGCCGAAACAAACCGCCCACCATTCGATTTGCCGGAAGCTGAATCAGAACTCGTTGCCGGTTATCAGGTTGAGTACTCATCTACGCCGTTCCTTTTGTTCATGATGGGCGAATTGATGGCTGTGGTTTTGATGTGTGCGCTGATCTCGCTGATGTTCTTCGGCGGTTGGTTGTCACCAATCCCAGGTCTGCCAGACGGTATCTTCTGGATGATCCTCAAAATGGGCTTCTTCTTCTTTATCTTCTCAATGGTAAAGGCGATCACTCCGCGCTACCGCTACGACCAATTGATGCGCATTGGCTGGAAAGTCTTCTTGCCGCTGTCATTGGCATGGGTCGTTCTCGTGGCATTCTTTGCTCAATTCGGCGCATTCGGCGGGGCCTATGCTCGCTGGGCGATTGGAGGCTAAATCATGGCTCAAGCAAAATCAGATTTCGACTACACCCGCGCAGTGAAATACTTCTTGATGACAGATGTCATCGCCGGTTTCCGGATCGGTCTGCGGTATTTCTTTAGCCCCAAGGCGACGATCAACTACCCGCACGAAAAGGGGCCTTTGTCCCCACGTTTTCGCGGCGAGCACGCGTTGCGTCGTTACCCAAATGGCGAAGAGCGCTGCATCGCGTGTAAATTGTGTGAAGCGGTTTGCCCTGCGCAAGCAATCACCATTGACGCGGAGCCTCGCGACGATGGATCACGCCGCACAACGCGCTATGACATCGATATGACAAAATGTATCTACTGTGGTTTCTGCCAAGAAGCTTGTCCTGTGGATGCGATTGTTGAAGGCCCGAACTTTGAGTTCGCAACGGAAACCCGCGAAGAGCTGTTCTACGATAAGGACAAGCTTTTGGACAACGGTGCCCGCTGGGAAGCAGAGATTGCACGCAACCTCGAATTGGATGCGCCTTACCGATGAATGATTTCAATAAGCTATTCGAAGAGATGACCGCACAGGGCCAGAAAATGGCCGCTGCGTTCAATCCGGCGCTCAAAGATTTTGAGATGCCGAACTTTGAGCAGCTTTTTCCCACGCTGTCCAAAGAGCAATTGGACATGATGTGGGGCACGAAATTTAACCCCGAGGGTTTGGACGCCAAAACGCGTCTTCTCGTGGTTTTGGCCGGTCAAACGGTTTTGGGAGCACAAAGCGAAGTGGCGTTTAAAGCAACGGTTCGCAATGCACTCGAAGCAGGGGCCACGAAACAACAGATCGGTGAAACGATCTATCAGATGTCGATGCTGGGCGGTTTGCCAGCTATGTCAAAGGCGCTTGGCTTTGTTACCGAAGTCTTCGCCGAAAAGCAGGAGGACAGTGCATGACTGTCGCGGATTACGCATTTTACCTTTTCGCCATCCTTATGGTGGCGTCGGGTCTGTTCACAGTGGTGGCACGCAACCCCGTCCACTCTGTGCTCTGGCTCATTTTGACCTTTTTGTCCGCTTCGGGCCTGTTCGTGCTTTTGGGCGCTGAATTCGTCGCGATGCTGTTGATCATCGTTTACGTGGGCGCCGTCATGGTGCTGTTCTTGTTTGTGGTGATGATGTTGGATGTCGACTTTGCGCAGTTGCGCGGTGGGATGGCAAAGTTTTTGCCATTCGCTGTGATGATCGGTGTTGTCGTGTTGATCCAAATGGGCGCGGCTTACGGCGATTGGCATGTGGCTGATGGCGTGAATGTTGCAGCTTCATTGGGCGACATCGCGACGCCTGAGGTGCACAACACCGCCGCATTGGGATTGTTGATGTATGACGACTACCTGCTCTTGTTCCAGCTCGCGGGGCTTATCTTGCTCACTGCGATGATCGGCGCGATTGTTTTGACTTTGCGTCACAACCCGAACGTCAAACGCCAGAACGTGATCGCGCAGATGCACCGCGACCCCGCCAAGGCAATGGAATTGAAAGACGTCAAATCAGGGCAGGGGCTTTAAGCCTTTTCCCGACGACGAAACCGACGGGCGGATCTCCGCCCTGATCTGAAAAATCGCCCGTAAGGCGTAAAAAAGAACTGAGGGACGACATGGTCGGACTTGAACATTACCTAGCAGTCGCAGGAGCGCTGTTTGTCATCGGGATTTTCGGGCTCTTTTTGAACCGAAAGAACGTGATCATCATTTTGATGTCCGTTGAATTGATCCTTTTGTCGGTCAACATAAATCTCGTGGCCTTTTCATCCTTTTCGGGTGACTTGGTTGGCCAGATTTTCACCATGCTCGTCCTCACGGTCGCAGCAGCCGAGGCCGCGATTGGTCTGGCTATTCTCGTAGGCTTCTTCCGCAACCGCGGCACGATTGATGTTGAAGACATCAACGTGATGAAAGGGTAAGCTCACATGGCACAGATTATTCTCTTTGCTCCGTTGCTGGGCGCGCTTTTGGCCGGTTTCGGTTGGCGCATCATCGGCGAACGCAACGCACAGTATCTGACCACAGGTCTGCTGATGTTGGCGGCTTTGCTGTCTTGGGTTGTGTTCTTGTCGTTTGACGGTCACGTGCAACACATCACTTTGTTCCGTTGGATCGAAAGTGGCGAGTTGTCGACATCTTGGGGCATTCGCCTTGATCGTCTGACTGCGATTATGTTCATCGTTATCAATACGGTATCGGCGCTGGTTCACTTGTATTCCTTTGGCTACATGGCGCATGACGAGAACTTCTCGGACGCTGAGCCTTACCGCGCACGTTTCTTTGCATACCTGTCCTTCTTTACCTTCTCCATGTTGATGCTGGTGACTTCTGATAACTTGGTTCAGATGTTCTTCGGTTGGGAAGGCGTGGGCGTTGCCTCATACCTGTTGATCGGCTTCTACTTTAAGAAACCATCCGCTGGTGCGGCCGCGATGAAAGCGTTCATCGTCAACCGTGTGGGTGACTTTGGTTTTGCACTTGGTATCTTTGGCCTGTTCTACCTGACTGGCTCGATCGATCTGGATGTTGTCTTTGCGAAAGCGCCAGAACTGGCCAACACGCAATTGCACTTCTTGTGGACAGAATGGAACGCGGCAAACTTGTTGGCATTCCTCTTGTTCGTCGGAGCGATGGGTAAATCAGCCCAACTGTTCCTGCACACTTGGTTGCCAGACGCGATGGAAGGCCCGACACCTGTGTCTGCTTTGATCCACGCTGCGACCATGGTGACCGCGGGTGTATTCTTGGTGGCACGTATGTCACCTTTGTTCGAGTACGCGCCACAAGCACAGACATTCATCGTCTACATCGGCGCATCGACTGCGTTCTTTGCGGCGACTGTTGGCTTGGTGCAAAACGACATCAAACGCGTGATCGCATATTCAACCTGTTCACAGCTTGGCTACATGTTCGTCGCTGTGGGTGTTGGCGCTTACGGTCCTGCGATGTTCCACCTTTTGACGCACGCATTCTTTAAAGCGATGTTGTTCTTGGGCGCGGGTTCTGTGATCCACGCGATGCACCACGAACAAGACATGCGCAACTACGGTGGTCTACGCAAAAAGATCCCTGCGACGTACTGGGCAATGATGATCGGCACCTTGGCCATCACTGGTGTAGGTATTCCGTTCACCAAACTTGGCTTTGCTGGCTTCTTTTCGAAAGATGCGATCATCGAGAGCGCTTACGCCTCAGGTATTGGCTACGCGTTCTGGATGCTGGTTATCGCGGCATTGTTCACGTCCTTCTATTCTTGGCGCCTGATTTTCTTGACCTTCTACGGCAAAGCACGCGGCGACAAACATACGCATGACCACGCGCATGAGAGCCCAAAAGTGATGTTGATCCCACTTGGCGTTCTTGCACTTGGGGCGGTGTTCTCGGGCATGGTTTGGTATGGATCTTTCTTTGGCGATCACGACAAACACAATGCGTTCTTTGGAATTCCAGCGCACCACGCTGCAGCGGATGAAGGGCATGGCGACGATTTCGCGAAAGCAGATGACGACCATGGCACAGCAACAGAGGCGCATGGCGATGATCATGCGGCAGCTGCTGACCACGGTTCTGATATGGCAGTCGCCCCAACGGGCGCGATCTTTATCGCCGAAGACAACACCATCTTGGATGATGCACACCATGTTCCAGCTTGGGTCATTCTGTCACCGTTCATTGCGATGCTGATTGGCTTTGTCACAGCTTGGGTCTTCTACATCAAGAAGCCCGATCTGCCGAACAAATTGGCCGAAGACCAGCAGCCACTGTACCAGTTCTTGCTGAACAAATGGTACTTCGACGAGCTGTACAACGCGATCTTTATCAAACCTGCTTTGGGCTTGGGTCGCTTCTTGTGGCAGCGCGGTGATGTGAAAACAATCGATGGTGCCATCAATGGTTTGGCGCTTGGCATCGTGCCGTTCTTCACGCGACTTGCGGGTCGTTTGCAGTCTGGCTTTATCTTTACTTATGCATTCGCGATGGTTCTGGGGATCGTTGTTTTGATCACCTGGATGTCGATCGGCGGAGGGGCTCACTAATGGATTACGTCCTGTCCTTTATTATCTTTCTGCCGACTGTTGCGGCCTTGGTTCTGGCGCTGTTCTTGCGCGGGGACGACGAGGTGGCTCAGCTTAACGCAAAACGTTTGGCCTTGTTCACGACAATCATCACCTTCTTGGTGTCCTTGTTTGTGATTGCTCAGTTCGATCCATCCAACACTGGGTTCCAGATGGTTGAGCAAGCTGAATGGATCATGGGTCTGCAATACAAAATGGGTGTCGACGGGATTTCAGTTCTGTTCGTGATGCTCACAACCTTCCTTATGCCGCTGGTGATCTGGTCGACATGGGATGTGAAGGTTCGTGTTAAAGAATACATGATTGCATTCTTGTTGCTCGAAACGCTGATGCTCGGTGTGTTCTGTGCGCTCGACCTGATGTTGTTCTACGTCTTCTTCGAAGCCGGCTTGATCCCGATGTTCTTGATCATCGGTGTTTGGGGCGGGGTAAACCGCGTTTATGCATCGTTCAAGTTCTTCCTCTACACCTTCCTTGGCTCTGTTTTGATGCTGGTTGCGATGATCGCGATGTACATGGATGCAGGCACGACAGATATCGTGGCGCTTATGGCGCATGAGTTCTCAACCGAGAGCTTCAGCGTCCTTGGCATTCACGTTGTTGGCGGCATGCAGATGCTCGCGTTCTTGGCCTTCTTCGCGTCCTTCGCGGTGAAAATGCCAATGTGGCCCGTGCACACGTGGTTGCCCGACGCGCACGTTCAAGCGCCAACAGCTGGTTCCGTTGTACTTGCGGCGATCTTGCTGAAAATGGGCGGCTACGGCTTCCTGCGCTTCTCGCTGCCGATGTTCCCAGTGGCGTCGCACATGATGGCAGATGTCATCCTTTGGATGTCGGCGATTGCGATTGTTTACACGTCCCTCGTGGCCTTGGTGCAATCTGACATGAAAAAGCTCATCGCTTATTCATCTGTTGCACACATGGGGTATGTGACGGCTGGTATTTTCTCGCTCAACCAACAAGGTATTGATGGTGCGATCTTCCAAATGATTTCACACGGCTTCATTTCCGGCGCGCTCTTCTTGAGTGTTGGCGTGATCTACGACCGGATGCACACCCGCGAAATCGACGCTTACGGTGGTCTTGTGAACCGGATGCCTGCTTACGCTTTGGTGTTCATGTTCTTCACGATGGCCAACGTGGGTCTGCCGGGCACCTCTGGCTTTGTCGGTGAATTCTTGACGCTGATGGGCATGTTCCAAGCCAACACTTGGGTTGCGATGATTGCCACGACAGGCGTGATCTTCTCAGCTGCTTACGCTTTGTGGCTCTACCGCCGCGTTGTTATGGGCGAGTTGATCAAGGAAAGCTTGAAGACCATCAAAGATCTGACACCTCGTGAAAAGTGGATCATTGCGCCGCTTATTGCGATGACATTGCTCTTGGGTGTTTACCCGAGCTTGGTCACAGACATCATCGGGCCATCGGTTACCGAACTTCTTCATAACTATAGTGCTGCTTTGCCGACTGAAACTGTCGCCGCAGCCGTAACCCACTAAGGAGCCGCGATCATGACTTCAGCTGATTTTTCGATCGTCCTTCCAGAGTTCCTTCTGGCGGTTTATGCACTCGCAGCGCTTTTGTTTGCTGTCTACACTGGTAAAGACAAAGTTGCGGGCCTTGTCACTTGGGCCACGGCAACGGTGTTTCTTGTCGCCGCAGCAATCATCGCTTCGCGCGCAGCGGGCGCGAATGTTGCCTTCAATGGTATGTTTGTGGACGATGCTTTTGCGCGTTTCGCCAAGGTCGGCATTTTGCTGTCAGCGGCAGCGGTTTTGGTAATGTCTCAGGACTACCTGAAAAAGCACGACATGCTTAAGTTCGAGTTGCCGATTATTGCCACTCTGTCCACCGTCGGCATGATGGTAATGGTTTCTGCAGGCGATTTGATGGCGCTCTACATGGGCCTCGAATTGATGTCCTTGTCACTTTACGTGCTCGCATCGTTCCGCCGCGACTCCGTGCGCTCATCTGAAGCGGGTCTGAAGTACTTCGTGCTTGGATCGCTGTCTTCCGGTTTGCTTTTGTACGGTGCGTCTTTGACCTACGGCTTTGCAGGCACAACCAATTTCGCGGGCATCTTGGACGTGATTCACGATGGCGCACCTTTAGGTGTTCTGTTCGGCCTCGTGTTCATGATCACAGGTATGGCGTTTAAAGTGTCTGCTGTTCCGTTCCACATGTGGACACCAGACGTTTACGAAGGCGCGCCAACACCGGTCACAGCCTTTTTCGCAACAGCACCTAAGTTGGCGGCCATGGCGCTGTTCGCCCGTGTTTTGCACGATGCGTTCGGCGGCATTTCCAGCGACTGGTCACAAGTTGTGGCGATCATCGCAGTTGCTTCCATGTTCCTTGGTGCGATTGCGGGTGTTGGACAAACCAACATCAAACGTCTGATGGCGTACTCTTCGATCTCTCACATGGGCTTTGCCTTGATCGGCGTTGCATCTGGCACCGTTGGTGGTGTTCAAGCGGCTTTGATCTACATGGCAATCTACGTTGTGATGAACATCGGTACTTTCGCCTTTATCATGACGATGGAGCGCGACGGTCGCCCTGTGACAGAAATCAAAGCGTTGAACCGCTACTGGCAGGTCAACCCGACCAAAGCTTTGGCTGTGTTGTTGCTGATGTTCTCCATGGCGGGTGTCCCACCAATGGTCGGTTTCTTCGGTAAGTTGGCCGTGCTTCAAGCGGCTGTTGAGGCCAACATGACTTGGCTGGCAACCGCTGGTGTGATCGCGTCCGTCATCGGTGCGTTCTACTACCTGCGCATCGTCTACTACATGTTCTTCGGTTCTGAAGTTGAGCCTCTCGACAACACAAAAGGTGGCCTTGCCAACATCGCGGTTCTGGTCGTCGGTGCCGTGATGCTGGTTGGTGTTATCAACCTGTTTGGTGTGGACACAATGGCGATGACAGCGGCTGAGGCTCTTGTCCGCTAGTCGCCACAGTTGGCCGGAAGGGGTAGGGCGCATTGTTCTGCCGCAAACGGACAGTACAATGAAAGAGGCCGCGCGCGTCGCGGCCTCTTCGCCGTTTCCACAGTGGATTCTTGCCCTTGACCAAACTGCAGGTCATGGCCGCCGTGGTCGTCCTTGGACCATGCCGAAAGGCAACTTTGCCGCCACGCTCGTGATGTTCCCAAATGAAGCCGCTGCGCAAATTGCTTTACGATCTTTCGTTGCATCACTGGCCTTGTTTGACGCCGTTGCAGATGTGACAGGCCGATCAGACATGTTGGCGCTGAAATGGCCAAACGATGTGCTATTGAATGGCGGGAAATTTGCTGGCATCTTGTTGGAGCGCGGTGCAAACCATTTGTCGATCGGTATCGGCGCAAATCTGGCAGCCGCTCCGCCCGTATCCGATGTAGAACCAAGCCCATTTCCGCCTGTATCTCTGAATGCTGAGGCGTCGGTTCAGGCGACGCCTGAGGAATTTCTCGATGCTTTGGCGCCTGCCTATGCCCATTGGGAGGCTCAATTCGTGACCTATGGCTTTAATCCCATCCGCACGGCGTGGCTCGCACGGGCTGCCAAATTGGGCCAACCCATTCGCGCCCGTACAACCCAAGAAGAGCATCACGGCACGTTCGAAGACGTGGATGCAGATGGTAACCTTGTGCTGCGCCAGTCGGCCGGCACGCTTTCTATTCCCGCAGCAGAGGTCTTTTTCTAATGCTTCTATGTATCGACACCGGCAACACCAATACAGTTTTCTCGATCTGGGACGGCGACGCGTTTATCGCCACTTGGCGCACCTCGACTGAGACCCAGCGCACCGCAGATCAGTACTATGTTTGGCTGTCGACCTTGATGAATTTCCAAAAGATCGAGGCCGACATAACCGAGGTGATCATCTCATCCACCGTGCCGCGTGTGGTGTTCAATCTGCGTGTTTTTGCCAACCGCTATTTTGATTGCCGTCCATTGGTTGTGGGAAAACCTGAGTGTTTGTTGCCAATTGCATCGCGGGTGGATGAGGGGACGACTGTGGGTCCAGACCGTTTGGTCAATTCCGCCGCCGCCTTTGACAAGTTTGGCGGCGACTTGATCGTGGTTGATTTTGGAACCGCCACGACCTTTGATGTTGTTGCACATGATGGCGCTTACGTTGGTGGTGTGATCTCGCCCGGCGTGAACACATCTTTGGAAAGTCTGCACCTCAAAGCCGCTGCCTTGCCGCATGTCGATATTACCATGCCGCAAAAAGTGATCGGAACAAACACCGTTGCCTGTATGCAATCAGGGGTCTTCTGGGGCTATATAGGTCTCGTACGGGAAACCTGTAACAGAATTAAGGACGAATATGACCGTCCAATGAAAGTCATTGCCACTGGCGGGCTTGCGCCGCTGTTCAATCAGGGCCACAAGCTCTTTGACGAATTCGATGAATTCCTAACCATGCATGGCCTCGTGGTCATCTATAATTATAACAAGGACCAAGGCACATTATGAGCACCAATCGTCTTTTGTACTTGCCGCTCGGCGGCGCTGGCGAAATCGGCATGAACTGCTATGTCTACGGCTACGGTCCTGTGGGCAAAGAGCGTCTCATCGTTGTTGATCTTGGCGTAACCTTCCCTGACATGGATGGCACCCCTGGCGTCGATCTGATTTTCGCTGATATCGCATGGCTGGAAGAGCGCAAAGAGCGCATCGACGCCATCTACATCACCCACGCGCACGAAGACCACATCGGGGCCATTGGCCACCTGTGGCCGCGTCTCGGCGCGCCGATCTATGCCCGCAAATTCACCGCCCACCTTGGACGTCTTAAGTTCGAAGAGCACGGCCACGACGAGTTGCAAATCAAAACGGTTGGCGCTTGGCCTGAGCAGACCCAAACTGGTCCGTTCAACGTTGGTTTCTTGCCTGTGTCGCACTCGATCCCTGAAAGCTCTGCACTGGTTATTGATACGCCTGAGGGCCGCATCATTCACTCTGGCGACTTCAAGGTTGACCGCACACCGCTTGTGGGTGAGCCATTTGATGACGACCTTTGGGCCGATGTTTCCAAAGATGGCGTGATCGCACTTGTTTGCGATTCCACCAACGTCTTTAGCCCCCACGCAGGCCGTTCAGAGGCTGAAGTTGTCGAGCCACTGACACAGTTGATGAAAGATCTTCCCGGTCTTGTGGCCGCGACGACATTTGCCTCAAACGTGGCGCGGGTTAAAACCCTTGCGGATGCGGGCACCAAAGCGGGTCGTTCCGTTGTGTTGATGGGCCGTGCGATGCGCCGCATGATTACAGCTGGTATTGAGACAGGGATCATCACCGATTTCCCACCGACCTTGTCACCAGACAAAGCGTTCGATGTGCCGCGCGAGAACTTGCTCTTGCTGACCACAGGGTCGCAAGGCGAACGCCGCGCTGCCACAGCTCAGCTGTCACGTGGCAAATACCTTGGAATGAAGTTGAAAGAGGGCGACACGGTCATCTTCTCGTCCAAAACCATTCCTGGGAACGAAACATCGGTAAGCCGTATTGTAAACTCATTCTCTGAAATGGGTGTGGATGTGGTGACGGATTCTGACGGGCTGTACCACGTGTCTGGCCACGCCAACCGCCCTGACATTTCGCATGCGCATGCGGTGGTGAAACCGAACCTTGTTATTCCGATGCACGGCGAACACCGTCACCTGCGGGCGCACGCCAAATTGGCTGAAGAAAATGGGTTCCGTTCCATCATTGCGCCAAACGGGACGGGTGTGAACCTTGCCGGCGGTGAGGTGAAAGTTGTGGAATTCGTTGAAACGGGCCGCACATATTTGGACGGTTCCGTGCAAATCGGCGCGATGGACGGTGTGGTACGTGATCGTATCCGTATGGCACTCAATGGCATGGTTGTTTCAACTGTGATCATCGAAGACGATGCGCCGTTGGGCGAATGCTGGTGTGAAATCAAAGGCCTGCCAGAATTGGGCCGTTCCAAAGCGCCGCTTGTTGATGTGCTGGAAGAAGATCTCAATCAGTTCTTGATGCGTGCCAACAAGAAGACATTGCGCGACGATGACAAACTCGAAGAAGAGATGCGTCGCATCATCCGTCGTTCTACACAACAAGAAATTGGCAAAAAGCCCGAAGTCCAAATCGTGATTTCGCGTCTGTCCAGCTAAGCCCGACGCCACTTGTTCGCAACATTGCGGGCAGGTCGTGACGTTTAAGCGATCTTGAATGCGACCATTACAGGGTCGGCGGATATGTCCGTCGACCCTGTTTCGTTTCCATGCGCGCAACGACCAAACTGACTATAGTGACAAGGCTGACGCATGCCCAAAAGAAAACCCCGCGCCAAAAGCACGGGGTTTTCAATTTCATAAACGTCGCAGCGTCTTAGCTTGCGAAACGTTCTTCAAAGCTGAGCGCGATAAAGGTCGGCATGTGATCGCCCAACCCAACAACGGTGTTCTTCTCGTCACGGTAACGACCGCGACCACGCCCGCCGCCAGAACGTTCGTTTCCACGATCATTTCCGGCGTTACGCTCAGAAGAGCCGCGCGTGTTGCGATCGGAATTGTCACGATCTGCGTTGCGACCACGACCACGGTTCGACGTTTGCTTTGTCTCAGGCTTGTCAGTGGTCTCTGTCGCGACGGTTTCAGTCGGGGCAGGAGCAGCCTCTGCAGCTGGCTCAGCGTTCACGTCTGCTGTTGCCTCCACAGGTGTCGCCTCGATCGCTTTGTCAGCAGCAGGCTTGCGGCGTGAACGCGTGCGGGTACGCTTGGGCTTGTCGGCTTTTGGCTGCGCATCGTCTGTGCTCTGTGCGTCGACTACAGTCTCGTCAGATTTTGCTTCAGCTGGTGCCTTGGTGGATTTCTCCGCTTTCGGGGCATCCGCTTTGGGGTTGCCAAACGGGTTATCCAGACGTGGAATTGAATTGCCCAAAAGACGTTCAACATCTTCGAAGTTTTTCTCGTCACGCGGTTCACACAGCATGATTGCTTTGCCGTCACGACCTGCACGACCCGTACGACCGATACGGTGCACATAGTCTTCTGGGTGGCCAGGGACATCAAAGTTAAACACGTGCGTCACGGATGGCACGTCAAGGCCACGCGCGGCAACGTCAGAGGCCACAAGGATTTTGATTTCGCCATTGCGGAACCGTTCCAATGTTGCGTTACGTTGGGATTGGTCCAGATCGCCGTGGATTGGCGCGGAATCAATACCGTATTTTTTGAAAGACTTCGCAACGATATCGACATCTGTTTTGCGGTTGCAAAAGATGATCGCGTTATCAAGTGTGTCGCCTTCTTTTTCGATCAAGGCGCGCAAAAGCTTACGCTTTTCAGAGGCTGTGCGATCACGGCGCGAGCCTTTGAACATCACAACGTGTTGCTCGATACGCTCAGAAGCAGAGGCCTGACGCGCAATTTCGATGCGGGCAGGGGCTGACAAGAACGTATTGGTGATGCGCTCAATCTCAGGTGCCATCGTGGCCGAGAAGAACAGTGTTTGGCGTGTAAACGGTGTCAGGCCAAAAATGCGTTCGATGTCAGGGATAAAGCCCATGTCGAGCATCCGGTCGGCTTCGTCCACAACCATGATTTTCACGTCGGTCAAAATCAACTTGCCACGTTCAAAATGGTCTAGCAGGCGACCTGGTGTGGCAATCAAAACGTCGACACCTTTGTCGATCAGCTTGTCTTGTTCTTTGAAGGACACGCCACCGATCAGCAAAGCTTTGGTCAGCTTGTGATATTTGGTGTAGGTGTCGAAGTTTTCTGCAACCTGCGCGGCCAATTCGCGTGTTGGGCAAAGCACCAACGAGCGCGGCATGCGGGCACGAGCGCGACCGCGGGCAAGGCGTGTGATCATTGGCAAAGTGAAGGACGCAGTTTTACCTGTGCCTGTTTGCGCGATGCCCAAAACGTCTTTGCCTTCCAATGCGGGGGGAATCGCCCCTGCCTGAATGGGTGTCGGCTCTGTATAGCCGGCATCATCAATCGCTTTGAGAACCTTTTTATCAAGGTTTAGATCAGTGAATTTTGTCATGTATATCCGTGGTTTCACGGACATATCAGCGCCCGTTACGTCGAATGGGGTCACCGGCTTGATTGCCACCCCGCGCGTCGGGGTCCCTATTGAGGCAAGTGCATACTCTCAAAAGGGCAAAAGGTCAATTGAACACTCATGCGTGGCGCCAACGCACGCCCAGTATTGCTGGTGCGCATGCACAATCACACGATGTGATTTAAAAATCCACCACCGTAGCATTTTCCAACACAGCACTTTGCCATGATGTTGCATCGCAAATGACATATCTGCGTCGCGCAAGGCGCAGGGCGCGACATTTCACGAATAATGAGCCGCGTTGCAGTATTTGAATCTAATTTTTGCACGGCCGTCCAGCCAATAAAAAAGACCCGCTTCTAGATGAGCGGGTCTTTTCCTATTTTAAGGGCGGCGCGGCGCGCACGTCATTGACGTTGCGTCTTAAACCATCAATTCGCGCGTCGCAGAGAGCGTCAAATCGGGGTAGTCGCGCTCAATCCGGTCAATGTCCCATTGCAGACGCGTCATGTAGACGATGTCGCCATTGTGGTCGTGTGAGATGTGTTGTTGATTGACGGATGCAAAGGCATCCACCTTGGCTTTCGGCCCCGTTACCCAGCGCGCTGAGGTGAACTGAGACTGGCCAAAACTCACAGGCAGCCCGTATTCCATTTCAATGCGCGAGGCCAAAACTTCGAACTGCAAAGCACCCACAACGCCAACGATAAAGCCAGAGCCAATCGCGGGTTTGAACACTTTTGCAGCGCCTTCTTCGGCGAATTGCATCAGCGCTTTTTCCAAGTGCTTGGACTTCATCGGGTCGCCTGCGCGCACCGATTGCAGCAATTCAGGCGCAAAAGACGGAATGCCTGTGACGCGGATGTCTTCGCCTTCCGTCAATGTATCGCCGATGCGCAATTGGCCGTGGTTCGGAATGCCGATGATGTCGCCAGCCCAAGCTTCTTCGGCCAATTCGCGGTCTGAAGCCAAAAACAGCACAGGATTCGAGATCGCCATCGGCTTTTTAGAGCGCACATGGGTCAATTTCATGCCGCGTTTAAAGTGACCTGAGGCCAAACGCACGAAGGCCACGCGGTCGCGGTGTTTCGGGTCCATATTGGCCTGAACCTTAAAGACAAAGCCCATGACTTTTTTCTCGTCAGGAGAAATTGAACGGGGCTGGGCAGTTTGTTCTTGGGGCACGGGACCGTAATCGCCCATGCCGTCCATCAGTTCTTTCACGCCGAACGAATTGATCGCAGATCCAAACCAAATCGGGGTCATGGATCCTTCAAGGAACGCTTCACGATCAAATTTGGGCAGCAATTCCCGCGCCATCTCAAGCTCTTCTTTGAGTTGCTCAAGTTGGGCTGCGGGCACGTGCTCAGCCAGTTTGGGATCATCCAAACCTGCGATCTCAACGCTTTCGGCAACTTTGTTGCGATCGGCGCGGTCCATGATTTCAAGGCGGTCATTCAAGATGTCGTAGCAGCCGACAAAATCGCGACCGACACCGATGGGCCAAGAGGCAGGCGTCACATCGATCGCGAGGTTTTCTTGAATTTCGTCAATGATCTCAAATGTATCGCGGCTTTCGCGGTCCATTTTGTTACAAAACGTCAAAATAGGCAGATCGCGCATACGGCAAACTTCGAACAGTTTCTGCGTTTGGCTTTCAACACCCTTAGCGCCGTCAATCACCATGATGGCCGCATCCACAGCCGTCAGGGTGCGGTATGTATCCTCAGAGAAATCCGAGTGACCGGGGGTGTCGACCAAGTTAAAGCGGTATTGGCCGAAATCAAAGGACATTGCAGAGGCCGACACGGAAATCCCGCGGTCCTTTTCCATCTGCATAAAGTCAGAGCGCGTGCGCCGTGCTTCACCTTTGGCGCGGACTTGCCCAGCCATCTGGATCGCCCCGCCGTAGAGAAGAAATTTCTCAGTCAGCGTGGTTTTCCCAGCATCAGGGTGCGAAATGATCGCAAATGTGCGCCGACGTGCAATTTCATCGGGCAGATCAAGGGCGGTATGTGAAGCGTTTGACATGAGCGTGTCTATAGCGGGGCACGATCATGCGAGCAACTGCGAAGACGTTTGAGGGGCGGCAAAAAGCGGATGTAAACGAACGCGCATTGGGGCAGACGTTTTGTTGAACCGCGCTTACGTGGAATTCGCAGTTTGCAAGATGTTTGTCGGGTTTCGGAATGCCAAATTTCAGGTTGACCCAAAACGTCTGAAAGCATGTGCGTGGCAGACGTCGACATCGCTTGGATGACAGGGCCAACACTGTTCCCTAAAGTCGTGTTTGAAAAAGGCCGATTCTTCAGGAGGATATAAGATGGATCTCGGAATTCGCGGAAAACGGGCGTTGGTGTGTGCATCATCCAAAGGATTGGGGCGCGGCTGTGCTGAGGCATTGGCGGAAGCTGGTGTGAATGTGGTGCTCAATGCACGCGGGGCAGAAGCGCTCGAAGCGACAGCTGCTGAGATCAGAGAAAAATACGACGTGAGTGTCGAGACCGTTGCCGCCGATGTGACAACACCAGACGGATTGGCAAAAGTGTTGGGCGTGGCAGGTCAGGTCGACATTCTTGTCACAAATGCTGGCGGGCCACCTCCTGGCAGTTGGACCGATTGGGACCGCGACAATTTCATTGCTGCGCTGGATGCGAACATGCTGACCCCGATTGCGCTGATCAAAGCCTTGGTGCCTTCCATGATGGATCGCGGATGGGGGCGGGTGGTCAACATCACGTCTGTGTCTGTCAAAGCGCCGATCCCTGTTCTGGGCCTGTCCAATGCCGCACGTACGGGGCTGACGGGGTATGTCGCCGGCACGTCGCGCCAAGTTGCAGGCAGTGGTGTGACCATCAACAATCTCTTGCCGGGCTTGCATGATACTGACCGGCTGGTATCGCTCGACAATCTTGCTGTTGAGGCCTCTGGCAAAAGCTTGGAAGAGGTGCGCGCCGAAAAATATGCAAGTATTCCGTCTGGGCGCTATGGCACGGCCGCCGAATTTGGCGCGACATGTGCGTTTATGTGTTCGCAGCACGCGGGCTTTATGGTCGGGCAAAATGTATTGCTGGATGGCGGGGCGACCGTTTCGACGATGTGATTTCGTGACAATTGCGCTGACGTGAACGGCTCATCACGAGAACTAACGCAATGTTCACCCTTGCGTGAGGCCGCTGACACTTTGAGTTGGCGGCCTTGTGGTTTCTATTTGTGACCGCAACACTTGATGCCTGCGGTTCATGCGCCGCCCTCAGATATAACCACCCAAGGATGCGAACATGAGCCACGCAGACGTGCAAGAATACTATGGCAAAACCCTGTCCGGCAGCGCGGATTTGCAGACCAATGCCTGCTGTACGCCAGACGAAATCCCAGATCACGTCAAAGCCGTGCTGTCGCGTATCCATGATGATGTATTGATGCGCTATTACGGCTGTGGCTTGATCGCCCCTTTGGCGTTGGAAGGCATGCGGATTTTGGATTTGGGCAGCGGGGCTGGGCGTGATGTCTATGCTTTGTCGCAAATGGTGGGCGAAACGGGGCTGGTGGTCGGTGTTGATATGACCGAGGAACAGCTCGATGTGGCGCGTGCCCATCAAGAATTTCACGCGCAAGAATTCGGGTTCACCAAATCAAACGTTGAATTCCACCACGGCTATATCGAAGAGCTGGACAAGCTGCCGTTCGCAGACGGGTCTTTTGACATCATTGTGTCGAACTGCGTGCTGAACCTTGCAATGGACAAAGGCGCAGTGCTGCGCCAAGCCCATCGCCTGTTGAAAACGGGTGGCGAGATGTATTTCTCTGACGTCTATGCGGATCGTCGCATTCCCGATGTGCTGCGGGCTGATCCAGTGCTTTACGGTGAATGTCTGTCTGGGGCCTTATACTGGAATGACTTTGAAACCATGTCGCGCGCGGCTGGCTTTGGTGATCCGCGGTTGGTGACGCATCGACCATTGTTGATTGAAAACAAAGTTCTGGAAGCCAAAGTGGCCCCGATTGAATTTACCTCAGCCACGTATCGCCTGTTCAAACTGGACTTGGAACCAGAGTGCGAAGATTACGGGCAAGCGGTGATTTATAGAGGCACAGTGCCGCACGCACCGCATGTGTTTGTTCTGGATGGCGGGCACAAAATTGAAACAGGCAAGGTGTTTCCTGTCTGTGGCAACACGTGGAAAATGCTCAAAGAGACACGCTTTGCACCCCATTTCGACTTTATTGGGTCATTTGATACGCACTACGGCATTTTTGCGGGCTGTGGTGGGACCAGCCCATTTAGTGACTTGAACGGCGACGACCAGCCCTGTTGCTAAGGGTCAAACAGTTGCTAAGCGCTGCGGGGACTGTTAGGACGGACCAGCCTTAGAGTTTTTGTCGGATACCCACGTGAACGCCCCAACATCTGTTCAGCCTGCCACCACTCACCCGCGTTTGGAAATCCGCAATTTGCGGCGGACCTTTCAAAACCGCGACGTTGTGAATGATGTGTCTCTCACTGTCATGCCGGGGCAGGTGACGTGCTTGCTTGGTCCGTCGGGGTGCGGCAAATCCACGACCTTGCGCATGATCGCGGGCGTTGACATGCAAGACGCTGGCGAGATTTTTGTGGATGGCGATCTGGTCTGTGACACGGTGTTCCGCGTCCCGCCTGAAAATCGGTCCATCGGCTTGATGTTCCAAGATTTTGCCTTGTTCCCGCATCTTTCCGTGGCAGCCAACGTTGCTTTCGGTCTCAAAGGGACTAAGGCAGACAAGCGCGCGCGCGTCGAAGAATTGCTTGGCAAAGTTGGGCTGTTGTCTGCGATCAATAAATACCCGCATGAGCTGTCTGGCGGCGAACAACAGCGCGTGGCTCTGGCACGCGCTTTGGCCCCACGGCCTTCCGTGATGTTGATGGATGAGCCGTTCTCAGGCCTTGATGAACGCCTGAAAGACGAGATCCGCGATAGCACTTTGGAGGTGTTGAAAGCCGAAGGCACCGCCGTGCTTTTGGTGACGCATGAACCGGATGAGGCCATGCGCATGGCCGATGAAATTGCGTTGATGCGCGACGGC
Source organism: Pacificibacter sp. (assembly GCF_039769035.1). Taxonomy (NCBI): domain Bacteria; kingdom Pseudomonadati; phylum Pseudomonadota; class Alphaproteobacteria; order Rhodobacterales; family Roseobacteraceae; genus Pacificibacter; species Pacificibacter sp. The sequence goes on along the minus strand of NZ_JBDMZG010000021.1, from coordinate 30,237 downwards.
AAGATCGTCCAGCAAGGCGCGCCGTACAATATTTACAATGCGCCGGTTGATAAAAAGTCAGCAGCCTTTTTCAGCGATATCAATGTGATACGCGGCGAAGTCAAAGGCGCATTGGTTTCCACTGCATTTGGTGAATTCTTGTGCCCCGGTCACGCCGATGGCACGCCGGTTGAAATCGTCATTCGCCCACAACACTTGCGGATCGACTTTGATCGCGCTGGTCGCGGTCCCAATCCGACACCGCAAGATGGCACGCCTGCGCGCGGTATTGTGGAACGTGCGCGGTTTATGGGGCGCGAAAGCTTGGTTGAATTCCGTATGGACTTTGACGGGTCGATGCTGCGCGCCACGGTGCCGTCTGTGTTCTTGCCCAAAGTGGGCACGCCGCTGTGGTTGATGCTGCGCCGCGAGCGCTGTTTTGTATTTCCTGAGACTTAAACTGCAGTTGTCGGACCGTGGCGCATGTCTGCGTCAACTTTGGCCAAGTAGTCTTGCAGGTTTTTGCCGTCCTCGTCTTTGAAGCTCGCGCCTGTGTCGATCAAGGTCTCAATCCGGTCCACGCGAAACACTCGGAAATCGTTTCGCAATTCGCACCAAGCAGTCATGGTCCACACGCGCCCCCAGTATTCCAATTGCAGCGGACGAATGAGGCGCGTGCTCACCTGATCATCCAGCGATAAATACGTCATGCGGATCAGTTTTTTCTCGCGCACGGCATCGCGTAAAAGCGGCATGTGTTTGAACCCAGCGGCGGCATCGGCAAAAGGATAGACGGCAAATCCCCATCCTGTGCTGGGCGGGCCAGCGTTTTCGGGCAAGACGGCATCGATTTTGGCGGCCAAGCTTTGCGCCGATTTCGACAGGTCTGGATCGGTGGCCTCGCCCAAAATCGCCACCGCCAAATGCAGCGCTTCCAATTCGCCCATGGTCAGGTTCATCGGGGGCAGGGTGATCGGCGCTGAGATCATATACCCCACGCCACGTTCCCCTTCCACAGGTACGCCAGAGGCACGCAGGGTAGCCATATCGCGCCAGATGGTGCGCTCTGACACCTCCAAATGATTGGCCAGATCGCGTGCGGTGTGCAAAGCGCCGTCGCGCATGATTTGGATGATATCAAACAGGCGGTCACTGCGCCGTATACCGGTTTGTTTGCGACCGCCTGCCATAGGTTATGCTGCCTGTGCGCTCATAAGGGTGTCATGGCGCATGGTCACGCTGTCCATGTCGATCAGGGCCATGAAGGCGCCAGCCTCGGGGGCAGACATCAGCGCCTTGCTGGCGGCCTGCGCAGCCTCCATATCGGTCCATTGAACATGATCCAGCCAAACACCGTCATCGCCCATAGACAGGCGGCGCGACACAAAGCCTTTTTGGCGTGCCAAAAACGGCGTAAGCGCATCTGACGCAACCGCGACCTCGTGTGGATCGTGGCCTGAAAGGGCGCGAAAAGTAACAGTTTCAATAATTTGAATATTTTTCATCGTGGTCTCCGATTCGATGGGTGGACCTAATTTTTACGCCTTCACTACTGACATAAACCTGTCAGTAGTGAAAATCCAGTCTGCAAGATCGCGCCAATGTTGTGCATCAAGCCAGTTTTGTAGATTTCGGGCTTTTCCTCGCTGAAATCGCTGGTAAGCCTAATACAGATGAATTTTTAGGCGGGCGCGCTTGGCCCCGCGTACAGGAGAAAGACTATGCTTAACAATATCGGTATTCCGGGCCTTCTTTTGATCGCTGTCGTGGTCTTGGTGCTTTTCGGCCGTGGCAAAGTATCTGGCCTTATGGGCGAAGTGGGCAAAGGCATCACAGCGTTCAAAAAGGGCGTGAATGACGGCACCAAAGAAATCGAAGACGAAGCAGCGGAAGCTGCAAAAGACGTCACAGAAGAAACTGAAAAAGACAAAGTCTAAACTGCTTCAGTTGGATTTCGGGGCGGGACTGGTTTGCCAGATCGCCCTGCCTGTTTTGTGACGCATTGAAAGGCGGCTCCATATGTTTGACATCGGTATGTCCGAACTCCTGATCATCGGGATTGTGGCTCTTATTGTTGTTGGCCCAAAAGACTTGCCCGGAATGTTTCGCACTTTGGGTCGGTTTACGGCCAAGATCAAAGCGATGGGGCGCGAGTTCACACGCGCGATGGAAGATGCCGCCGACGAAGCGGGCGTGAGCGACATCAAGGACAGCCTCAACGCCGCTGCCAACCCAAAGAAATTTGGTTTGGACAAGCTTAAGGACGCCGCAAGCGATTTTGAGAATTGGGATCCGTTGAAAGCAGGGGCATCGAAAGTGCCTGAGCGCGCGGAGATGACCGAAGAACGCGCAGCCCAAGCCAAAAAAATCAGTGACACGGCCGCAAGCAAGGCGACCGCACGCAAAGCGGCTGAAGATGCCGCTGCCGCTTCGGACGCAACGGTGAAAAAGCCAACTGCTAAGAAGCCAGCGGCCAAAAAGCCTGCCGCGAAAAAAGCTGCTCAGAAAAAGGCGACGACAGCGAAAGCTGCTGCTACGAAAACAGCTGCTAAGAAGCCCGCGGCGAAGAAAACTGCTGCGAAAAAGCCCGCGGCGAAGAAGACTAAGAAAGAAGGCGACGCATGAGCCAGACTGACACAACGATCGGAGAGGTCGAAGACAGCTCCGCGCCCTTGATCGAACATCTGGCAGAATTGCGCACGCGGCTTATCAGAGCTGTGTTGGCGTTTTTCGTCGCCATGGTGATTTGTTTCTCATTCGGCGGTGCGATTTTGGATTTCTTGCTCATGCCGATCGAGAAAACCATGCGGTCATTGGGCAATCCGAACCCTGTGATGCAATACACCGCACCGCAAGAATACTTCTTTACGCTCATTCGCATTTCGATGGTTGGCGGCTTGATGCTGTCATTTCCAGTCATCGCGACACAGCTTTGGCGCTTCGTTGCCCCTGGCTTGTACCGCAATGAAAAGAATGCATTTTTGCCGTTTTTGATTGCTTCGCCAGCGCTGTTTATTTTGGGCGCTGCCTTTGCGCATTACATTGTTGTGCCGCTCGCGATGGCGTTCTTTTTAGGCTTTGCGGACTTGCCATCTTTCGTGGCTGCGCTTGTGGCCTCTGGCGGCGACGCTGCGGCTGCCTCAACAGATTCTGGCATCGATATCGTGTTCAACGGCAAGGTGAACGAGACCCTCGACATCACTTTGAAAATGATCGTGGCCTTCGGTCTGTGTTTCCAATTGCCTGTGCTTTTGACCTTGATGGGCAAAGCAGGTTTGGCCACAGCACATGGCCTGCGTTCTACGCGCAAATACGCTGTTGTCGGCATTCTGTTGGTCGCTGCCTTGGTGACGCCACCTGATGTCACCACGCAGCTGATTTTGTTTGTGGTTGTCTATGGCCTTTACGAAGTCTCGATTTTCCTTGTCTCTCGGGTTGAGAAAAAGCGCACCGAAGAATTGCGTGCCGCTGGCATCTTGGACGAAGACGAAGAGCTCTACCCAGAGTTCGACGACGAAGACGATAAGTAGGGGACGAACATGGCCAGTAAGACATTGAAACGGATCGCGGAGGCCTTGGAACGCATGGCCCCCGCACCGCAATCCGCGCCTGACTTTGATGCGGCAGAAGCGTTTGTCTGGCACACAGGGCCAGACCGCCTGACACCCGTGCCCCAAGTGTCCCGTGTGGATCTATCGCTGTTGATCGGAATCAATCGGTCGCGCGATACTTTGTTGGCCAATACCCTGCAATTTGCCCGTGGCTTGCCCGCAAACAACGCGCTGCTCTGGGGCGCGCGTGGCATGGGGAAGTCATCCTTGGTGAAGGCCGTGCATGCCGCTGTTTGCGCTGAAGGGCACGCCCTGAAGGTGGTGGAATTGCAACGCGAAGACTTGCCAACAGTAGGGCGTTTGCTGGATCACTTGCGTGCTTCAAAGCATCGCTTTGTGTTGTTCTGTGACGATCTGTCCTTTGGCCATGACGATGAACATTACAAATCTTTGAAGGCCGTTTTAGATGGCGGGATCGAAGGGCGGCCTGAGAACGTGCTGTTCTATGCGACGTCTAACCGCCGCCACCTGATGCCGCGCGATATGATTGAAAACGAACGTTCTTCTGGGATCAATCCATCTGAAGCTGTGGAAGAAAAAGTGTCTCTGTCAGATCGTTTCGGGCTCTGGCTCGGGTTCCACCCGTGCAGTCAAGATGACTATCTGGCGATGATCCGTGGCTATTGCACAGCGCACGGGGTCGAGATCGACGACGATACCCTGTGGGCTGAAGCAATCGAATGGCAAGCCACCCGTGGCTCGCGCTCTGGCCGTGTGGCATGGCAGTTCTTTGTCGATCTGGCTGGACGCAAAGGTGTGGCGCTTGGGTGATGTTCGCGTTTTAGGGGGCAGTGGATGGTATTGCCGTGGGGCGCGTATATAGGCATTAGCGACGCCAGGCGTATCTAATCCCGACAGGCAAGATTCAATTTGGTACGCTCAAACCTTGGACGTCTGCTTGGTGCGCCACCAGTCCTCTGCTTGGGAGGATAGCAATTCTGTGCAGATCAATGAGAGTTCCTCGATCGATCTCGGTTCACCGCGCGTTTCGTTGTAATTTGTTTCTCCTAATGAAAACCATTGGTCGCCGCCCTCTGGGGCCCCCAATCGGACACGATCTTTTGTTTGGTTAATTCTAAGCTTTGAAATTTGTGTATCTTTTTGAAAAAGCACATTTTCTCTATGAGGGTCTGCGTACCCGAGGTTGATGCAAAAGCTCCCTCCCGCAGAATAGAACTGGAAATTCACCAAAGCTACAAATCCGTCTGTATCGCGGTAGAAATTAGGAAAAGTGCCTTTGAAGCCTGCTTTGCGAAGATATGGAATGCAATTGATCTTCAAATCAGTTTCCATAGTGTGGCGGTCTGCATCCATGTCTTTGACCTCGCAGTGTCGTCAGGTTGATGAAGCCTGACCCTTCATAAAAATGCCGCCCCAGTTGTGGAGCGGCCTATTATTGCTTCGAGCGCCTTTAATTCAAGTAAGGCGACGGATCGACCGTCTGCGTGCCTTTGAAAACCATGAATTGTAGCGCGTTGAATTCATTGGCTGTGACCTTGGCGATGGTTTGGCCTTTTGTGACCTTATCGCCTTTTTTCACCGACAGTTTGTCGATAAAGCTATAGGCCGTTTGCAGGCCGTTGCCGTGGTCGATCACCATGATCTGTACCCCATCTGCATTGGTGGATACCAATTTCACAGTGCCCGCTTTGGCGGCTTTAACTGTGGTTCCGGCAGGGGCTGAGAACAGCACAAATTTAGATTTGTCTTTGTCAAAGGCACGGATGATCGGCCCAGACACAGGTTTTGTCATTTCAGCGCCGGATGTTTGAGTGGCACCAAGGTCGGGGGCAGCTGTGCTTGGCTGCACGGGGGAAGCTGTTGCTTCTTCGGGGTCAGGCAGCGGGTTCGCAGCTGACGGAGGTGTAGGCGTCACAGTGCCTGCTCCTGGCGTCGTGGTGATCGGGTCGACCGCTGTGATGGTCGTTTTTGTCGGAATGATAAGGTAGCGACCTTCGCTGACGGCTAGATCGGCCCCAAGCCCATTCCAGTCCGCAAGCGCACGCACGGAAATTCCGTATTTGCGCGCAATGGAATAGGCCGTTTCGCCGCGAGAAACTTGGTGGCGGACAGGTTCGTCTGCTTTGGCGGGTGCAGCTGACGGCGCGTCCAATGGTTTTTCGGTCAAAACTTCGTTGGCCAAGGACGTGACGTTTACGGTGCCGCCACTTGCGATAGTGCCTTCAGGTGTTGATCCATCGCTGTTCGGCAAGGCGATCACTTCGCCTTCACGCAATGAAGTAGCTGCAGGCACACCATTGTACTTTGCCAATTCCAGTGGTGATACGCCCACTCGGTTGGCAATTGATGTCACGGTGTCGCCTTTGCGTGCGACGGCGACGCGGTAATTTGGATAGGTAATCACACCCTGCGCGTCAGCTTGTGGTTTGGCTGCTGTCCCAACTTCAAGAGCCGCAGATGCGGTGGAAAATCCACCAGCTTTGCCACGCATGTCAAAGTCCACTGGTCCGTCGCAGGCTGCCAAAGCAAGGGCAGCGCAACCGCAAAGGGCAGAGCGGCGCAGCATGCGCGCGCGTCGTGCAGATGCAAATGGTTTAAGTGTCATAGCTCGATCCTCAAAAATTCGGGTCTTTGCCCGCAGGGGTTTTCCCCCCAAAATTGGCCCAAATGGGCGATTACTCTTGACCTATTCCCTCAAGCAAAGGGACAAAACGCACTGCGCGCAGCTCTTCATAGTCGAACCCTTTTTCCAAACGGGTGACTTTGATCAAGCTTTGCACCGTATCAGACTGGCCGACAGGTACCACCATGATACCGCCAACACGCAGCTGCGCCAAGAGGGGGCCAGGAGGGTCCTCTGCCGCCGCAGTCACGATTATGCGATCAAAGGGGGCTTGTTCGGGCAAACCATGGCTGCCGTCCGCTGAAAACGACGTGATATTGGCGATGCCCAGCGTGTTGAAAACCTCTTGGGCCTCGCGCACCAAACGCGAAAACCGGTCGATGGTATAGACGCGTCGGGCCAATTGGCTGAGGATGGCGGCTTGGTAGCCTGAACCAGTGCCGACCTCCAACACTTTGTCGCGCGGTTGCACGTTCAGCGCTTGGGTCATCAGCCCCACCACGGAAGGCTGGGAAATTGTCTGGCCACAGGAAATGGGCAACGGCATGTCTTCATAGGCGCGTTCGGCAAACAGCCCACGTACAAAGGCACCGCGATCAATTTTTTCCATCGCAAGCAACGTGCGATTGTCTGTCACGCCTTTGGATCGCAGCGTGTAGAGGAACTGCATTTTGGTTTCCGCTGCGGTCATGAAAGCGCGGCCTCGACATTTGTGAGTGCATCATGGGCGGTGAGATCCGCACGCATAGGGGTGATGGAAATCGACCCCGCCAAGTTGGCTGAAACATCCGTGCCGGCACCCGTTTCGACGTTTTGCGCCGATCCAGTAACCCACAGAAACCGCCGTCCTGATGGGGAAATTTGGGCTTCAACGCCAAAACCAGCGCCTTCGCGGCGGCCTTGGCGGGTTACTTTGATCTCGCCTGTGTCTTGCGCCGAAATGGGCGGGAAGTTGACGTTGTAGAAAAGATTGTACTCTGCGCCGCCCCAAGGGGCCTTGTCCAAAAGCTTGCGGACAACATCTGCACCATGTGTGGCCGCACTCTCAAAGGGATCGTCCAAATTCTTGTTGCCTGCGCCAAAGAACTGGCTCATGGCAATGGCTTTGACGCCTTGCAGGGCCGCTTCCATCGCGCCGCCAATCGTGCCGGAATACATGCAATTTTCGCCAGCGTTGTTGCCACGGTTCACGCCGGACAACACCAAATCAGGACGCTCTGGCATCACGTCATACAGTGCTGCCAAAACGCAATCAGCGGGCGAGCCTTCGGCGGCCCAGCGGCGTGGGGCAAGCTCTGAAATCATCGTGGGATGGGCATAAGAAATGCAGTGACCGACACCGGATTGCTCAAACGCAGGCGCCACGATCCAGACCTCTCCGTCAGGGCCCGCGATGTCGCGCGCGATGGCTTCCAAGGTCACAAGTCCCGGCGCGTTGATGCCGTCGTCATTGGTGATGAGAATGCGCATAAATCCGCTGCCTTTTGCCCGTCTGTTGTTTCTTCCATAAAGCAGCACGCGAATCACGGCAAGCAAGGGTTGCAGCCTTTGGTCACTTGCGGGCAGTGTTGTGCTTAAAATGGAGACAATTGTGCCAAAACCAATTTTAGATGCCGTTGCTGTTAGCACCACAGACATGACGCGCGCCAAGGCGTTTTACACATTGCTGGGGTTTGCTTTTGAAGGTGGCTTTGAAAGCGACGATCATGTTGAACCTGTGCGCCGCGCAGGCGAACCGCGTTTGATGATCGATAGTGCGGCTTTGATGGAAAAATTGACAGGCGAGGCGCCGCGCGCGCCGAACCATTCGATTTTCGCCATGCTCTGTGATAGCCCTGCCGAGGTCGATGCCTACACTGCAAATATCAAAGCGGCTGGGTTCACAGTATTGGTCGAGCCATGGGATGCCTTTTGGGGGCAACGCTATGCAACTGTGGCCGACGCGGATGGTTACCGCATCGATCTTCTTGCTGCGCTTGAAGGCTAGGCTTTAGATGAGGCCGAGCTCTTTGAGCAGACGCGGAGCCTCATCGCGGGGATGTGTCAGCGCCTCTTTGCCTTCACCGGGGTGGAAACGTGCCCGCGTGCCTGTGGGCATCGGGTTTGGCTGCACGATATGCACGCGCGGCGCTTTGTCTGAGTTTTGGGTTTCTACCTGCCAGCTTTGCGCCATCGCAATTTGCGCGGCTTTCGAGGCGCCGTACCCGCCATAGAATTTCTCACCAGCATGCGGATCGTCAAAGAACATGACATCTGCACGGCGTGGTCCCATGTTTAGCAAAGGGCCAACCATAGGAATCAACTTGCCCGTGGCGGTGATATTGGTGCCGATGGTGCGGTCCAGATCTTTGGGATCCAAATGATCAGCAGGTGACAAAAGCTGCGCGTAAATCGCTGTATGCGCCCAGAAATCCAAATAGCCCCAGCGGTCATAAATGCCGCGACACAGATGCGCCATGGCGTCTGGGTTGGTGATATCCATTGGGGCCAGCGTCGCGTCGCCGCCTTTGGCTTTGATGCGATCATCAAGCTCTTCCAGCGCACCTGTGGTTTTGGCCACGGCGACGATGTGATAGTCGGGTGCAAGCGCTTCAGCGAGGTGGAAACCAAGGCCGCGCGACGCGCCTGTGATGAGGGCGATTTTAGGTTGATCTGTCATGGCTCTGATGTGCTTTCAAATGGGCGCGGGGTCAAGAGGGCAGGTGCTTAGGAGGCTGACAAATCGTCGCGACTGAGCGTTCCTGTAGCCTCGTAAAGATCCAGAAGGTGATCAAATGAGATATCTGTCGCACCGTCAGTCAACGCAGCCGTCGGGCGCGCCGCCGCATCGGTGAATGAGAGCGCCACAGGTGTGCCCAAAGCAGCCACAGGCCCAAGATCAGAAGACAGTTTGCCATCAAAAGCGTCAGGCAATGCGCCGCCATCAAAGGTCTCGATGTAAGCGTAGAAGCCCGCGTCAGGTACTTTCACCCAAAGCGCAAAGACAACGTGTTCCTGAGTGCCACGGATCGGCACGCTCAGCGTGGCGCAGATGAAACGATCCGCGCCATGGCGGCACAGCTCTGACGCCAATTGATCGTCGCCAACCTTCACAAACGGCTCAGCCCCGCGTTCTGCGTGTGACCAAGCACTTGGGTGATCAAACCCGATATCCATCACGCCGCCCATATCTTGCAAAGCACGCCAACGAGGATCGAGATCAAGGATAGAGGTCATAGCGGTGCTTTCATGATTTGCAGATGTCTGTCTTGGGCATAAAAGAACCGCCGCGCCAAATCAATGGTGCGGCGGTGTGTTCTGACACGGGCTTGGTGCGATTACTCCGCCGCTGTTTTTAGCTCAAAGCCTTTGGCGATCATGTCTGTGGGTTTCACAGGGTATTCGCCAGAGAAACAAGCGTCACAGTAACGCGGTGCTTTGGCATCGCGGCCCTCTGCTACGCCTGCGGCGCGGTAAAGACCATCGAGCGAGATGAACTGCAAGCTGTCCACTTGGAGGTGCGCGCACATTTCATCGACCGTCATGTTTGCGGCCAAAAGCTTGTCGCGATCCGGCGTGTCGACGCCGTAGAAGCACGGCCACATTGTGGGCGGCGACGCGATGCGGAAGTGCACTTCGGCAGCGCCTGCATCCAGCAACATGTCTTTGATCTTTTGCGATGTCGTGCCGCGCACAACAGAGTCGTCGACCAGAATGATACGTTTGTCTTTGATCAACGCACGGTTCACGTTGAGCTTGAGACGCACACCCATGTTGCGGATCTGTTCGGACGGCTCGATAAACGTGCGGCCCATGTATTGGTTGCGGATGATGCCCATGCCGTAAGGGATGCCACTTTCATGCGCGAAGCCAATCGCAGCAGGGGTGCCAGAGTCAGGCACTGGACAGACCAGATCGGCCTCAACAGGGGCCTCACGCGCAAGTTCTACACCAATTTGGCGGCGTGTCTCATAGACGGAACGGCCTTCCAAAATGCTGTCTGGGCGCGAGAAATAGACGTGCTCAAAAATGCAGAAGCGCGATTTTTGTTGCTCAAACGGCTTGTAGCTTTCGATTTTGCCTTCCGAAATCACAACCATTTCACCCGGTTCGATTTCGCGTACAAAGTCTGCACCGATGATATCCAAAGCACAGGTCTCAGAGGACAGCGCATAGCCTGCATCGCCAACTTTACCCAAAACCAATGGGCGCACACCGCGTGGGTCGCGCACACCGATCAATTTGGTACGGGTCATTGCCACGACAGAAAACGCACCTTCGACACGGCGCAGCGCGTCTTTCATGCGTTCAGGAATGTTGCGCTGCAAAGAGCGCGCCATCAAATGGATGATGCATTCGGAATCTGAGGACGATTGAAAAATAGACCCACGGTCGATCAACTCACGTTTCAGCGCATCGGCGTTGGTGATGTTGCCGTTGTGGGCAATGGCGGCACCGCCCATTGAGAACTCACCAAAGAAGGGCTGCACATCGCGGATCGCGGTGGAGCCTTTCGAGCCAGCAGTGGAATAGCGCACATGGCCGATACCGATCGGACCGGGCAGTGTTTCCATGACCTTTTGGCTGGTGAAATTATCGCGCACATAGCCAAAGCGGCGTGCTGACTGGAAACCGGCATCAGCGTCGTGTGTCACGATACCGCCTGCTTCTTGTCCGCGGTGCTGAAGCGCGTGTAATCCGAGTGCGATAAAGTTGGCCGCATCGGCAACTCCGACAACGCCAAAGACGCCGCACTCCTCTTTTAATTTATCGTCGTCAAACGGGTTTGCAGGGGGCATCTGGCGCATGGCATCAGGCTCCGAATCCAAGGGCGTGCATTTCGCCTATCGTTTAGTCGGTTAAGCGCCGCATGTCACGAAAGGATCACAAAAGATTTCCGACCATTTGGTCAAACTCGTGCCAATTGAGCTTTTGATAAAGGTTTGCGGGCCACAACAAAGGTCGCATCCTTGGGATTTACCTGCCAATAGTCCTCGATTTCAAATCCGGCTGCACGCAATTCTTGCAACAACTCGGATTGGGAAAACCCTGCAATCGACGGCAATACAGGCAATGCGGAAAACAGCGGTGCACATTTTGCTATGAACGGCGCCATATCTTTGAGGCAAGCCGTCGACGACACAAAGGCACCGCCCTCAGCTGTAAGATCATAAACCGTGCGAATGGCTTGTTTCCACTGTGGCAACAAATGCAACACTGACAGCATCAAAACGGCATCATATGGATGTTCGACGCTGATCTCGTCCATGCTCTTGGTTTCAAAGACAGCATTGTCGATCCCACGTTCCGCCGTTTGTGCGCGCGCGTGGTCGATCATTTTTTGCGCAAAATCAATGCCGGTGATCTGGGCCACAAAAGGGGCATGCGTCAAGGCCGTGTTGCCAGACCCGCAGCCAATTTCAAGAACATGCCAGTCCGGTTTCAATAGCGCCTGTGTCTGCGCCAATTTGCGCTCATAGATGGCTTGGTCAGCCACATCGCTCGCGATATATTTCTTGGCAATCAAGTTCCAAAATGTGGCTGTGGGCTTCATGGGGGCTCTCTCAATTTGAAACTGGTGTGCTTTAGATATGGGAAAGGCGGCTCTGCTATTCAAGCAAGCACCGCCTTTCATCCAAATCAAAAGGGCAAATGCCGCAGATTACTCAGTGCAGCTGCCAACAAGACCTTCGTAGCGCTGTGTGATCCAGCCTGGTGCATCTTGAGGAATGCTCTCATCGATACGCGTCTGTGAGCGATCAAACACTTTCACAGTGCGCGAGTCTTCGAGCACCGCGATGCGATCCCCTGTCGATACGCGATCAACGATGACCAATGCGATTGCGACCAAAATGATGCCACGCACAACGCCGAACAAAAAGCCTAACCCCTGATCTATACCGCCAAGTGCGGATCGTTGGATGGCCGACGACAACAGCGGCGTAAACAGTGAGGCCAAGATGAGGGCGACAGCAAACACCCCGAAAAATCCGCCGATGATGCTCAGTTCACAGCTGTCCGAAATATAGCCGCCAAGAACGGGGATCTCTTTGACCAAAGGGGAGGCCTGTGTTGCGAAAAGATAGCCAAGAATAGCAGCTGCGATCCAGCCTGCGATGGCCATGCCTTCGCGTACGAAGCCACGCGAATAAGCCAAAAGCGCGGATACAATGATCACGAGCGCTACGATTGCGTCGACAATGGTAAAGCCATCCATGAAGCTTTGCCTTTCTATATATCGGGTGTGTACACCACCCGTTTCTCTCACACGTGCTGGTTAGCCCGCACCGAAAACGTCGCCAACAAAGCCAACAAGATCGTCCATATAACGAATCTGCATGCCTGTTCCATCACCAGCTTTAGACCGTGACGGAGCGATTGCAGATGAAAAACCAAGTTTTTGCGCTTCTTTCAACCTGTTTTCGGTCTGATTGACGGGACGTAGTCCGCCAGATAGCGACAGTTCCCCGAAAACCACACAATCTTTCGGAATAGCCGTGTCTTCTCGTGCGGACAAAAGCGCTGCTGCCACGGCCAAGTCCGCCGCAGGTTCCGACACTTTCATCCCGCCCGCCACGTTGAGATAAACATCAAGCCCCGCAAACGGGATGCCACAGCGAGATTCGAGCACCGCCAAAATCATCGACAAGCGCCCGCCATCCCAGCCCACAACAGTGCGCCGCGCTTGGGCATTGGGGGACGGGGCGACCAGCGCTTGGAACTCGACCAAGACAGGACGCGTGCCTTCAATCCCTGCAAAAACCACGGACCCTGCCGTGGGTTTGTCGCGCTCTGACAAAAACAGGGCCGAAGGGTTTGTGACCTCGCACAGCCCGTCACCCGTCATTTCAAACACGCCGATTTCTTGCGCGGGACCAAATCGGTTTTTCACCGCGCGCAGCAGGCGGAAATGATGCCCACGTTCGCCTTCAAAATACAGAACAGTATCCACCATGTGTTCCACCACGCGCGGTCCTGCGAGCTGCCCGTCTTTGGTCACGTGCCCCACGATGATCACAGCGACATTGCGCGATTTGGCAAAGGTGACGATTTCATGCGCCGCTGCGCGTACCTGAGACACTGACCCCGGTGCGCTTTCCACATTGTCGGCCCACATGGTTTGAATGGAATCAATCACCACTAAATCGGGTTCTTCGGCTTCCAGTGTGGTCAAAATATCTCGCAAGTTGGTTTCTGCGGCCAGCTTCACGGGCGCATCCCCCAATCCCAATCGTTGCGCGCGCATACGCACTTGGGCCGACGATTCCTCGCCCGATACATACACCGCCTTAAGACCTGCTTGGGCAAAGCGCGCCGTGGCTTGCAGCATCAATGTGGACTTCCCAATGCCGGGATCGCCCCCCACCAAGATCGCAGATCCAGCCACAAGCCCGCCGCCCAAAACACGGTCCAACTCTGCCATGCCGCAAGTCGTGCGTGGGGGCGGGGCCTCTTTGGTGGACAGGTCGCTCAGCGGCACTTTTTTGCCGCGCATCCCGCCCAAGGTTTTTTTCGCAGGGCCAGAGGCGGACAAAGGCTTTTCTTCGACAATCGTATTCCAATCGCCGCAGCCATCACACCGCCCAGACCATTTGGTGTATGTCGCAGCACAGGCGCTGCAGGTGAATTTGGTTTGGGCTTTGGCCATGGGATGCTCCGCTCGGGTCAAATGCGCGATGTGTTCGCGATATGTTCTCTTTTCCCTGTTGTAGCGTTAACTCTATCGCCCGATCAAGCGACTTTCACATCGCCGCGCTTTTTCTTGGCAAAAATACTCAAACCCAAGGACGCCAATACGCAGCTTGTGAACAGGTAAAGCCCCCATGCCACTTCAACACGTCCCACGCCCAAGCCCTTGGCCACGGTGACGTAAATGGCGATCAAAAACACATCGGCCATCGCCAAACGACCCAAATGAAACAGATAAGGTTTGAAGCGCGCAGGCAGACGGTCCGTCAACAGCGCTTCCAAGGTCAAAACCTTGGCGATCGGCGCAATCAATGCAAACACAACAACGACGAGCGCCAGCAAAACGTCGGTGCCCCAAAGGCTTTGAATGCCGGAGATCACCGAAATTTCACGCAATCCGAACAACGGCAAAAGCCCCGCGCGAAGCAAGGGCGCCATCCAAGACACTGGAAACAAAATCAACAAAGATAAATTCAAAAGCCGCGCAAAAGTCATAAGTCACAGGTGGTCGTTATGTGTCCCCCTGTCAAGTTTGGCTCGCTTGGCCATATTTGAAGCGGGCCGTGACATTCGCACATTCTTAGGCTTATCTGAGCGTCTCGATCGGCCCGTTTGGGGAGCCTGTGATGAACTGCTGCAAGTAGGGGTCTTGGCCGGAATCCATCTCTGCAACAGGCCCCGTCCAGCGAATTTTGCCACCGTGCAACATAGCAATCGTGTCTGAAATGGCGCGTACCGAGGTCATGTCATGGGTGATCGTCATCGCTGTCGCCCCCATTTCCACAACGATTTCGCGGATCAAGTCGTTGATGACGCCTGCCATAATCGGATCAAGACCCGTGGTCGGCTCATCAAAGAAAATGATCTCGGGGTCGGCCGCAATCGCGCGCGCCAAGCCTACGCGTTTTTGCATGCCGCCCGAAAGTTCTGCAGGAAATAGATCTGCGACATCAGGTGACAAGCCCACGCGGCGCAGTTTCTCAATGGCGATTTCACGTGCTTCATTGTGCGGGCGCTTGAGTGCTCCGCGCAGCAAGCGAAAGGCCACGTTTTGCCATACAGGGATCGAGTCGAACAAAGCGGCGCCTTGGAACAGCATGCCGAATTTGGACAAAAACGCATCGCGGTCACCCGTGTGCGCCACATCTTCACCATCGACTTTGATCACGCCTTGATCAGGCGTAATGAGCCCCAAAATACATTTGAGCATCACGGATTTCCCCGTGCCCGACCCGCCAATGATCACAAGGCTTTCACCGCGCGCAACGTTGAGGTTGACGCCGCGCAGGATGTGCTTCGACCCAAAGGATTTATGGACGTTTGAAAGCTCTATCATGCTGAGAAAAACGCCTGTGTCAGAAGGAAGTTGGCCGCGAGAATAAGGATGGCTGCGGCCACAACCGAAGATTTCGTCGCACTGCCCACGCCTTGCGCGCCGCGTCCAGAATTCATGCCGTAATAGCAACCCATCAACGTGGCGATAAAGCCAAACACGGCCCCTTTGGCCAGTGACGAAATGACGTCAATCGGCTCTAGAAAGTCGACGGTGTTTTTCAAATAGGTTGCAGAGTTGAACCCAAGCGATTGCGTCGACACCAGCCAGCCGCCGTAGATCCCGATGATGTCGCCGATGCCCACCAAAAGCGGCACCGTCAGCAGGCCGGCCAAAACGCGCGGCACTGTTAGATATTTCATGGGATGTGTGGACAGGGTGACCAAGGCGTCGATCTGTTCGGTGACTTTCATGGTGGCAATCTCGGCGGCGACAGATGCTGTCACGCGGGCTGCGATCATAAGACCAACCAAAACGGGGCCAAGTTCGCGCACCATACCGATGGCCACGATCTGCGGTACAACCGCTTCTGCAGAGAACCGCGCACCGCCAGAGTAGATTTGCAACGCCAAAGCGCCACCGGTGAAGAATGCGGTAAGCCCCACCACTGGCAAAGACAAATATCCCACGTTCAGCAATGCTTGCACAAATTCACGCAGATAGAACGGCGGGGTCACCATATGACGCAAGGTGGCCAGCGCAAACATCGTCAAACGGCCCAGTCCGGCCAAAGCGCCCAAAACAGCACGTCCAAGTGCCGCCAATGGGTGCGTTATGATGCCTGCACTCATCCGACGTATCTCCGGTTATAGCGGCGGCCCAGCGAGGTCAAAACCTCATAGCCGATGGTGCCGCCAATATCCGCCAAATCATCCACGGTTTGGTGTGCGTTCAAAATATCAAGGGAGCGGGGCGTGTGATCCAAATGGGTGACATCCACCGTGATCAAGTCCATCGATACGCGCCCCAAAAGTGGGCAGGGCGTGTCCGCATCAAACAAAACCGATTGATTGGAAATGTGCCGTGTGATGCCATCGGCATAACCGGCCGCTACAGTGGCCACGCGGGACGGCACCTCTGCGGTCCACGAATTGCCATAGCCCACGGTTTCGCCAACCGCGACATCGCGAATTTGAATGATCGGACATTCCACCCGCACCACAGGCTCGGCCTCTTCAAAGGGCAAACCGCCGTAGAGCCCAATACCCGGACGTGTCAGGTCAAAATGAAACTCCGACCCAAGCAAAATGCCGCCCGTGGCCGACAAGGCGCGTGGCGCGTCAAGACCATCGGTCATGCGGTGAAATTCGCCCAATTGTTGAGCGTTCATCGGGTGATCTGGTTCATCAGCGCAAGCAAGATGCGACATGATCAGCATCGGCTTTTTCTGCATCACCAAGTCGCGCACCGCATCCCATTCATTGGCTTCCATGCCCAGCCGGTTCATGCCCGTATCAAGCTGCACACCAAAAGGATGCCCCGGCAATGCTTCAAAATGGCGGGTAATCTGATCCAACGAGTTGAGCATAGGCGTCAACTGCATGTCAGAAATCATATCGGCATCGCCGGACATATGGCCGCCAAACACACAGATGCGCGGGCTCGGCCCGACGGCTTCACGCAGGATCACGCCTTCTTCAGCTGCGGCGACGAAAAACGTCTTCACGCCAGCTTTCATCAAGGCGCGGCCAGCTTTGCCCGCACCGATGCCATAGCCATCGGCTTTGACAACAGCGGCTGTTTCAACAGAGTCAGCTGATTTTGCATCCAATGCGCGCCAGTTGTTCGCTAAAGCGCCGAGATCGATATGTAGTGTAGAAGTGCCCATAGACGTGTTTTGACGAACGATGAAGTCAGGCGCAAGCCCGAAACCACCGCAGCCAGTGCTCCTTAAAACAAGATTTACCTAGTACTCTTCTGCGTCGGGCAGGTGATGTTCGTAGGCCAAGTTGCCAAAACGGGTGAATTCGGCCGTAAACGACAGCGTAACCGTGCCAATCGGACCGTGACGCTGTTTGCCCAAAATCACTTCGGCTTTGGCGTGCAAACGTTCCATTTCCTCTTGCCATGCAGCGATGGCTTCGTGGTTGTGGTCGTCAGGTTTCTCACGCTCTTTGTAGTATTCGCCGCGGTACACAAACATCACCACATCGGCATCTTGCTCGATCGAACCAGATTCCCGCAAATCCGAAAGCTGTGGGCGTTTGTCGTCACGGCTTTCCACCGTCCGCGACAGCTGCGACAGCGCAATGACAGGGATGTCCAATTCCTTGGCGATGGCTTTCAGACCCATCGAAATTTCGCCGATCTCTTGCACACGGTTGCCTTGGGTGCTTGGCGTGCCACGCACCAGCTGCAAATAGTCGACGATCAAAACATCAAGACCATGGGTGCGCTTGAGGCGTCGTGCACGCGCTGCCAGCTGCGCAATCGGCAACGCAGGCGTGTCATCAATATACAGAGGGCAGGTTTCCAACGTTTTCGCGGCCTCAATGAGACGGCGAAACTCGTCTTCTTCCATGTCACCCTGGCGAATTTTATGCGACGAAATCTCGGCTGCTTCCGCCAAAATACGCGCCGCCAATTGTTCGGCGCTCATCTCAAGCGAATAGAACCCGACGACGCCACCAGATACGGCGCCTTCTTTGCCGTCAGGCAAAACGCCCTTTTTGTAAGCCTTTGCGACGTTGTACGCGATGTTGGTCGCGAGCGAGGTTTTACCCATCGACGGACGACCCGCCAAGATGATCAAATCCGACTTGTGCAAACCGCCCATCTTTTTGTCGAGATCAAGCAAACCTGATGAAATCCCCGCCATGCCGCCCCCGCGCTCATAGGCAGCATTGGCGTTGAGCACCGCTTGGGTGACCGCAGACAGGAACGATTTGAATCCCGTTTCCGACTTGCCTTGTTCAGACAAGGAATACAGCTTTTGCTCGGCGGCGACGATTTGCTCGGTGGGTTCGCGAATTTCCAAACCACTTGCTGCTGCACCAGCAATCTCATTGCCCAATTCGATCAGCTGACGGCGGATAAACAGGTCGTAGATCAGCTGCGCGTAATCTCGCACGGCATAGGTTGAAATCGCAGACGCCGCCAAACGCGCCAGATACGCTGGGCCGCCCAATTCTTGCAGACCATTGTGGTCTTCCATGTACGCCTTAAGCGTCACAGGGGAGGCCAGCATGTTTTTCCCGATGCGTTCCGCCGCTTTTTCATAAATGTCGCGGTGCACGGGGTCGTAAAAGTGGTCCGGCACGATGATCGAGGCGATCTTGTCGTAAACATCGTTGTTGGTCAAAAGCGCGCCGAGCAACTGTTGTTCAGCCTCGGTGTTGTGCGGCAAGGTCCCGTCGTAAGACGAAATCACCGTCCCCATTTGGCCCGCCACAGCCTTTCCTGTTTCTGGAACAGAAGGCACGGCTTCGCCTATATCCGGCACGTCAGTGTAACCTGGATCATCGGAAGTCTGCGGGTCATTGAGTGTGGCGGTATCGTCATTCATCCGGTGAGGTTCCTGTCGCTGGCCCGAATTGGCGTGGTTCGCATCTTGTAGCGAACCGCATGCCATTGGATCAAACTGTATGTTTTGTGGATAACTTATAGAATACAAAATGTAGCGGCGCAAATGGCGTAGCTACCTAGATATTGATGAAAGGCTCAGAAAAAAGTTGAACGCCGCCAAATTAGGCGACGTTCATATATGTTCTAGCGATCTGCATAGGGCGATCCGCCATGCGCGCAGAGTTTAGCTCTTTTTGTTGGCTTCTTGCCATTCGCGTGGCGCGTTGAGGAATTTCTCAACTTCTGCCAAGGTTGCCTCATCAAAGGCTTTTTGCAGTTTGGCTTCGGCCAAAACGTCCCACCAAGTGCACAAAGAATGCAACTGCACGCCGTGTTCGCCCAATGTCTTTTCAGTTTCAGGGAAGATGCCGTAGTAGAAAATCACAGCCGTGTGGCCACAGGTCGCGCCTGTGTCGCGGATCGCGTCAACAAAGGACAATTTAGATCCGCCGTCTGTTGTCAGGTCTTCCACCAACAACACGCGTTCGCCTTCGGTCATTTTGCCTTCGATGCGGGCGTTGCGGCCATAGCCTTTGGGCTTTTTGCGCACGTAAGTCATTGGCAAAGCAAGACGTTCTGCAACCATCGCCGCAAATGGGATGCCCGCAGTTTCGCCACCTGCGATGTTGTCAAAGGCTTCGAACCCTGCATCGCGCATCACAGTCACGGACAACCAGTCCATCAAGGTTGAGCGAATACGCGGGTAGGAAATTAACTTGCGACAATCCACATAAGTCGGGCTTGGCAGGCCAGAGGCCAGTGTGAACGGCTCTTTCGAGTTGAAATCTACAGCTTTGATCTCAAGCAACATCCGCGCCGTGAGGCGCGCGATTTCTGTTGAGTCAGGAAAAGAAGAAGGGATCATGGCAGTGTCCTTGGTATCTTAAATCTTAGGCTTCGACAGACCAATGCAACGGCATCAGCGGATCGAAGACGGTGACGGGGCCATCTGGTGTGGCGATGTTCTTTGGGTAGTCAACTGCAGCACCTTTGCGCAGCGTGATCGTGCCCTCATTGACGGGCAAGCCGTAGTGATTTGGCCCGTTGAGCGATGTAAAGGCTTCAAGGTTTTCAAGCTTGCCTTCCGCTTCAAATACTTCCGCCAAAATCGACAGAGTATTCGTGGCGGTGAAACAGCCCGCACAGCCGCAGGCGTTTTCTTTGAGGTGATCCAGATGCGGTGCAGAATCTGTGCCCAAGAAAAAGCGTTTGTCGCCAGAGGTCGCCGCCTCAACAAGCGCCAAACGATGTTCTTCGCGTTTGGCAACTGGCAGGCAGTAGTAATGCGGTTTGATGCCGCCGACCAAAATGTGGTTGCGGTTGATGACAAGGTGGTGCGTCGTGATTGTCGCGCCCAGACCCTCATCCGCAGAACGTGCATAATCCACACCGTCTTTGGTGGTGATGTGTTCCATCACGACTTTCAAATTGGGATTGGCGCGGCGGATTGGGTCCAAAACCGTATCAATAAATACAGCCTCGCGGTCGAAAATATCGACATCCGCGCTGGTCACTTCGCCGTGCAGACATAGCGGCAGGCCGATCTCAGCCATTTTTTCCAACACGGGGCGCACATTGTCGAAATTGCGCACGCCAGAATTGGAATTGGTTGTCGCACCCGCAGGATACAATTTCACCGATTTTACCAAGCCACTTGCATGGGCCGCTGCCACATCGTCTGCGTCCGTATCTTCGGTAAGATAGAGCGTCATCAACGGCTCAAAATCTGACCCATCGGGCAGGGCCGCCAGAATGCGGTCGCGATATGCGGCGGCATCTGCACCTTTGATCACAGGCGGAATAAGGTTCGGCATGATGATCGCACGGGCAAAATGACGCGCAGTTTCAGGCAAGACGGCTTGCATCATTGCGCCGTCGCGCAGGTGCAAATGCCAATCGTCGGGGCGGCGGAGTGTGAGTGTATCGGTCATGCTGTTCGCATAGCGCGTCTTGGGCAAAAGTGCCAGTGGTCCGGTCACATATTGGGTGCCTATTTTTTGAGCGAACGGGCAAAAAATGCAGCGCTGCCATCGTAAACCCTTGGCCCAAGCATTGTGACTGTCCTGTTTAAGTCGTTAGTTTGATGGCGAACGGAGCCCCAAATGCTAGACGCCACCCTCGTAACTCCCCCTCAAAACATGCAGCGTGTGCGTGGGCGCGGTCACGTGGTGTTTGGCCCGAATGGTCTGAAAGATCTGCATCAATCTGGATCTGCCAAAGCGATGATGCCGAAAATTCACACCGGCGTGCCAGAGGTCGTGTTTTTGAACACCTCCGGCGGACTGACAGGTGGCGATCGGCTGGATTATACGCTTGAGGCGCAAGACCACACCACTTTGATTGGTACTTCGCAAACCGCAGAACGCGCCTATGCGTCGACCGCGACATCTGATCCCGCGCAGGTGCGGGTGAATTTGATCGCAGGGCAGGGCACGTCGCTGGAATGGCTGCCGCAAGAAACAATTTTGTTCGAAAAATCACGCCTTGCGCGCAGCACCAACGCCAAACTGGCGGGGGATGCGCGGTTCTTGTTTGTCGAATCTCTGGTGCTTGGCCGCGCAGCTATGGGTGAAACGATTGAGACACTGCATCTGACGGATCGTCGTGACATCTTTCGTGCGGGACGGCGCGAATTTCTGGAACCGCTTGAACTGAACGCGGACATTCTGGCCAAACGCGAGAGTGCTGTCACGCTTGGTGGCATGCGCGCGTTCGCCACAATCGGCCTGTTCGATCAGGGCGCTGAAACCTTGGCCGACATTCTAAAACCACTGAGACAAGAGGGCGTTATCGCCGGCGTGTCGGGCTGGAACGGCAAACTCATCATTCGTGCGATGGCCAAAGATGGCTATCCGCTGCGTCGCTATGTGGCGCAAGTTTTGACGAAAATCCGCGGTACTGAGTTGCCGCGCGTATGGCAAGTATAAGGACTGACCATGAATCTAACGCCTCGGGAAAAAGATAAACTGCTCATTTCAGTGGCTGCCATGGTGGCACGTGGGCGATTGGAACGGGGGGTGAAACTCAACCACCCCGAAGCGATTGCCCTGATCACTGACTTTGTTGTCGAAGGTGCGCGCGACGGCAAAATGGTGTCTGAATTGATGGAAACTGCCGCCCATGTCGTGACCAAAGACATTTGCATGGAAGGCATTTCCGAGATGATCCACGACGTGCAAGTCGAAGCCACATTTCCTGACGGGACCAAATTGGTCACCGTGCATCACCCCATTCGCTGAGTTTGAAAGGACAATTCATGATCCCTGGAGAATACTTCATTGAAGATGGCGAGATCGAGCTGAACGCAGATGCGCCTGTCACCACTTTGGAAGTGTCCAACACCGGCGACCGCCCCGTGCAGGTCGGCTCGCACTACCATTTCTTTGAAACCAACGAAGCCTTGTCTTTTGACCGCGATGCGGCGCGGGGCCAACGTTTGGACATCGCAGCCGGTACAGCCGTGCGGTTTGAACCGGGCCAGACCCGCGAAGTCAAATTGGTGCCACTGTCTGGCAAGCGCGAAGTTTACGGATTTAACTCCAAAGTTTCGGGCGCGTTATGATTGACCTCACGGGCATGCTTCATCAAGGCAGATCAAGTCGATCCCTGATTGCGTATGCCTGCATGGCCACACTCACCGAACGCTGCACATCACACATGCGTGCCGCACACGAAGACCACTAAAGAGGACCTCCCCCATGCCTGCAAAAATTTCTCGCGCCACTTATGCCGATATGTTTGGTCCCACAACGGGCGACAAACTGCGCTTGGCTGATACGGATTTGATCATTGAAGTCGAACGCGATCTCACAGGGCCGTATGGCGAAGAGGTCAAATTTGGTGGCGGCAAAGTCATCCGCGATGGCATGGGACAATCGCAATTGTCACGCGCCCAAGGCGCCGTTGATACGGTGGTCACCAATGCGCTTATCGTCGATTCAACTGGCATTTATAAGGCCGATATCGGCCTGAAAGGCGGGCGCATTGCGGGTATTGGCAAAGCGGGCAACCCTGACACGCAGCCAAATGTTGATATTATCGTAGGCCCTGGCACCGAAGTTTTGGCGGGCGAAGGCCGGATCATCACCGCGGGCGGTTTTGACAGCCACATCCACTTTATTTGTCCGCAACAGATCGATGATGCACTTCACTCTGGCCTCACCACAATGCTTGGTGGCGGCACGGGGCCTGCGCATGGCACCTTGGCGACCACTTGTACGCCGGGTCCGTGGCACATCGAACGCATGATGCAAGCGCTGGACGCTGTGCCGATGAACATTGGTCTTGCCGGCAAAGGCAACGCGTCACAACCGCAGGCTTTGGTCGAAATGGTTGAAGCTGGGGCCTGTGCGATGAAACTGCACGAAGACTGGGGCACAACGCCTAGCGCGATTGATACCTGCCTGACAGTGGCCGATGATATGGACGTCCAAGTGATGATCCACACCGACACATTGAATGAATCGGGTTTTGTGGAAAACACGGTTGCAGCCATGAAAGGCCGTACAATCCACGCCTTCCACACCGAAGGGGCAGGCGGCGGACACGCGCCGGACATCATCAAAGTGGTGGGCGAAGAGCATGTGATCCCAAGCTCGACCAACCCGACGCGGCCCTACACGGTGAACACGCTGGAAGAACACCTCGACATGCTGATGGTTTGTCACCACCTCGACAAATCTATTCCTGAAGATGTCGCTTTTGCCGAAAGCCGTATTCGCAAAGAAACCATTGCTGCTGAAGACATTCTGCACGACATGGGTGCATTCTCGATCATCGCGTCAGACAGTCAGGCGATGGGGCGTGTCGGCGAAGTGCTGATCCGTACTTGGCAAACCGCTGATAAGATGAAGAAGCAACGTGGACGTTTGCCAGAGGAAACAGGCGAAAACGACAACGTGCGGGTAAAGCGTTACGTTTCGAAATACACCATCAACCCTGCGATTGCCCATGGGATAAGTGCTGAAATCGGCTCCATCGCTGTTGGTAAACGTGCCGATTTGGTGATGTGGTCCCCTGCGTTCTTTGGTGTGAAACCGGATATGGTTCTGCTCGGTGGGTCGATTGCTGTTGCACAAATGGGGGATCCAAATGCGTCCATTCCAACGCCGCAACCTGTGTACACGCGCCAAATGTTTGGTGCGATGGGGCGTGCTGTTGAAAACTCGGCGGTTCTTTTCGTCTCAGAAGCCGCGCAAGCCGCAGGCGTGGCCGCGAAATACGGTTTGGCGAAATCGACATTGGCGGTCAAAAATACCCGCAATATTGGCAAGTCCGATATGGTGATGAACGCTGCAAAACCACAGATCGAGGTCAACCCAGAGACCTATGAAGTGCGTGCCGATGGGGAGCTATTGACCTGTGAGCCCGCTAAGGAATTGCCCATGGCGCAGCGGTACTTCATGTTCTGATGGGGGTACCAGACCAACTTTTCACAGCACTGGCGCAATCGCAAAAAGGTGCTCAAATGACGTCAGACAAAGGCGTTTTGACGTTTGACTATGATGGTCAAGCCTTTGCTGCGTTGACACAAAAAGGGCAGGGTTTGTTGAAGCTCGAGGCACCGCAACATGCCGCGTTGGTTTCGCTTTGCCCGAAGGGCGTGTCGGCAGACCAGATCGACGGTTGGACCAGCGTTACGTTTAAGGCCATGGAGGCGGCCTTATTGGCCGATTATGTTGGGGCAGCCTACCGGACCGTGGCGCCGAAAGCTCGACTCGTATTTTGATGACCTACTTGGAATTTCCCAATGATGGCAAAAAACCCAACGCTCTTCGCCGCGCGGGATTTGCACCGCATGGCAACCATTGCGATGCGGCTTGGAAACGTCTGCTAGTGAATTTCCACAGCCTGCGCGGACTTGCCAGCAAACCCTGCAAAGGTCGAATGCCGATTGATGTCTTCATGCGGTTCAATGGTAACCGTGGTCACTTTGCGCATCGAATAAAACCGCGCGTCGTTCAAGATGGCTGCAGGCAATTTGGAGATGTCAAAAACTTCGTGGGTGGTTTCATCGACCACAACATCACCTGCAAATCCCACAAACGGGCCGGTGTTCTGAAGCTGAACAAACTGCGCGACAAGCGCGGTCTCGCGGGCGCGCAGCTCAGAGATTTTGGCGCGAATACCCGCAAGTTCATCGACGGGAGAGTTTGGCATAAACATGATCTGTATCCTTCTGGATTGAGTGTTGAGGCATGCAATTCCGCAGCCCTAAAGCGAGTGCACATCAAGACGGCTTTAATTGCGTCCTTTGATGCGTCGGCGTGTAAAAAAGTCGGTGGTGTCAACGACGTCAGGACCCTTGGTGGCCTCCACAAGCGCGTCAACTTTGGCTTGCAACGCTTCGGCCGCTTGCAGCGCCGCATCGTCGGTCGCGACAGGCAAGGGGCTATCGGCTTGGCTTATGGCGATTTCGATATCCTCTTCGATCAAGTCCCCCATAGGAAAGAGCGCGATAAAATCCGTTGCACGCATCGCGGAAGGCGTCGGAATTTGGTCCGCCGTTTTGGCGATTTGGTGCGTATCAAGCGGCGACAGGTGTTTGGGTGGCGGCAGCTTTTTTGTCATGAACCGACTCTCCTTGGCGCCCATTTGACCGCGAGTCGGTTAACATTTTCCGAATTTCAACGATGGAGTGCGATATGAGTTTGCAAAAATCCTACGAAGTTGTCTCAGCTGCGCACGCACAGGGTCATGTTGCGTTAACCTATGACCAAAGATTGCTGCGCCGTAAAAAATTGACGATGGCGACGGGCGAAGCTTTTTATGTTGATCTGCCCAAAACGATCTCGGTAAGTGCGGGGCAGGGGTTCTTGTTGGAAGACGGGCGGGTTGTTGCAATTGACGCCGCTGAAGAGGAACTTTTTGCCATCACAGGGTCTGATATGTTGCGCTATGCGTGGCACATCGGCAACCGGCACACGCCATGCGCCTTGGCGCAAGATCAGCTGGTGATCCAGCGTGATCCGGTGATCAAAGCGATGCTGTTGCAATTGGGGGCCGAGGTGCGTGATATCGTTGCGGCGTTTACACCAGAAGGTGGTGCTTATGGACATGGCCGTACGATGGGGCATGACCATGGGGATCACAGCCATGATCATAGTCACGATCACGACCATAAGCATAGCCACACACATGAGCACAGCCACGATGACTGACATCCCCAACAGCGCGCCGGCAGACCCAATGACCAATACTATGGATTTATTGACCCTGACACAGTGGATGTCGCCTGCGTTTCCTTTGGGCGCCTTTGCCTATTCGCATGCGCTGGAATTGGCGATTGCTGAGAAGGCTGTCACAGATGCCGACAGTCTTGAGGTTTGGGTGTCGGACACGCTTAAATTTGGGGGTGGAAAGGTTGATGCCGCACTTTTGGCGATGGTACTTGCGGGCGAGGATATCGGCACTGTTTCTGATCTGGCCGAAAGCCTTGCGGGGACGCGGGAGCGGTGGATGGAAACCTTTGAGCAAGGATCTGCCTTTGTCCGTACCGTGTCGCAAATGGGAGGGGCTGAGATCGCGCCTTGTGCTTTACCTGTGGCAGTGGGGCAGGCGGCGCGCACGCTGAACTTGCCGAATGAGACGGTTATCTCGTTGTATTTGCACAGCTTTGCGGCGAACCTTGTGAGCGCGGCTGTGCGGTTTGTCCCGCTGGGTCAAAGCGCAGGACAACGTGTTTTGGCGCAATTGCACGCGACAATCAAAGCGCAATCAAGTGCCGCGATTGGCGCGACGATCGAGAGCTTGAATACCAGTGGATTTGCTGCAGATTTAAACGCTGCGCGCCACGAAGATTTGGACGTGCGGTTGTTCAAAAGCTGACAACGGCGACACGATTTTAAACCGGTTTTTACGACGGAGAACAAAACGATGACGTCAAAAAATGGACCTTTGCGTGTGGGCATCGGCGGGCCAGTTGGAGCGGGAAAAACCACGCTGACGGGGGCTTTGGCAAAAGAATTGTCCAAGCGATATTCGGTTGCGGTAATCACCAACGACATTTTCACACGAGAAGATGCGGAAGCCCTGATGCGGCAGCAAATTTTGCCGCTTGAGCGCATTCGTGGCGTCGAAACTGGCGGGTGCCCGCACACAGCTATTCGAGAGGACGCGTCGATCAATTTGGCAGCGATTGCAGATTTGACCGACAAAATACCAGATTTGGACGTGATCTTGATCGAGAGCGGCGGCGACAACTTGGCGGCCACTTTTTCACCTGAGCTGGCGGATTTGACGATCTATGTGATCGACACGGCGGCTGGACAAGATATTCCGCGCAAAAAGGGCCCCGGATTGACGCGCTCAGACATGCTTGTGGTCAACAAAATCGACTTGGCGCCTTACGTCGGTGTCGATGTGGCGCAGTTGGAGCGCGACACCCAAACCGCACGCGGGGCGCTGCCATATGTGATGGCCTCTGTGCGTGCTGGACGGGGCGTTGATGAAGTGTGCGCCTTTGTCGAAGAAGACGGCGGGTTGGCCGTCTAAAACGGCGGTCAGTTTTGGTCTGATTTTAAGACAAAATGATGCCAATTGTGACTGCGCCCAAGCCAATCGCGGAGACCATCAAAGCCACCATGTTGAGTGCGACCACTTTTTGTAGGCGGGCGCTGATTTCTTCGTCTGTGCCGCCGAGTTTTTTGGCTTTGAGAGCCTGAAGGATGCAATACCCCAAGAGGGCAACGCCGCCCAAAGTTAAAACCACGCCAGCGATGATGAGCATTTCCATTGCATGTCCTTTAATCTGTGTTGCGGTCGCGTAGCGCGTTCGGGGTTTTTGTGCAAGTTTTAAGCTGTCAGACCAGTCTTTCCGCTGTCCTCAACTTGGAATTTTTGCACAGATGCATCATCACGCAACTTCCCGCCGCTGTCTGTCGGCTTTGCCGCGTCCATGTCTTGCCATGCCCGAGCAGGGGCGCTAGGGATCAGATCAAATTAGGAACTGGCGATATTGCCGCAGATTTTGAGAAAAGGTGCTCATCATGATTGAAGACAACACCCCATCGGGCCCTGACGCCACGTACCGTGTGACCGCAGACGAATTGCGCCAGTTTGTCGAACGCTTTGAGCGTTTAGAAATGGAAAAGAAAGACATTGCGGATCAGCAAAAAGAAGTGATGGCTGAAGCCAAGGGGCGCGGCTATGACACCAAAGTTTTGCGCAAAGTGATTGCGCTGCGCAAGAAATCAACCGACGAAATCGCGGAAGAAGAAGCGGTTTTGGAAATGTACAAAGAAGCGCTTGGCATGAGCTAACGCCATGAATGTGCGTGGGTTGTTTTCGCGCGCGTTATAGAAAATAGAAGCGGCCTGTGACGGATGCGTTCCGTGATAGGCCGTTTTGCGTATAATTGCTTTGCTACGGCTGAATAAATTTCACGCCAGGTATGCGCTCGATATCAAAAAGATCGTCTTCATAGCGCTCTGTCAGGCGTTGCACCAGATCGTCTGTCCAGCCAGGTAGATTGATTTCTTGTTCGATCGCCTCGATATTGACGAATCTTTCCAAGTACGTTGCCACAATTTCATGATACTGGGCTTGGCTGTTGGGTTGGTGTGTGTGCAAATATGTCCGCAGCTGTCGCATACCGTCGCGTGTTATGATTGGTAAAAGAACATCTAAACCACCATCCATTGGGATGGAGGTATCCAACCCCGAAAACTCGCGCAAGACTTGTTCCCAAATGATCGGCGTGTCTTCGTAAGCGAACACTGTCACCGGAACCTCGGGCAGTGTCGCGCGAATGGAATTGATCACATCAGACCACCGCACCTCATCCAGATTGGTCTTGCCGATAAATTTTCCATATTCGTCCGGCTTTGCGCAAGCGGTCGGGATAAGCGTCGCTGGATTGCGCACGCCAAGGACAAATTCAAGCGTACTGTCTGGAAAAACATTTCGAAGTGCCTTCAATCGGCTACTGGCTTTTGAATAAAGTTGATTGCGTTGGAAAATGGCCGCGCGGTAGCACAGCAAGTTGTCAAAGCTCAGAACAAGACGATCGCAATCTTCAAAATCCGCCAGCTCTTCGATGAACATTTCTTCGGTCTCAGGCGTCGCGCGGCTGTCTTGCATGCGTTTCAGAAGCTCGGGCAAAACCAATTTGTATCGATTGCGTGGCGGTACAATGATGCCGTGTTCTTTGAGTTTGACGGAATTCTTTGCAAGACTTCGAATAACTGTATCATTGTGAGTGTGATGTGAGCCGATATGAACGGAAATAATCATAAAAGTTTTAGGCCCATATTTTTTCGTGTGGTCTTAGCTGCGTGATCAAAGACGTGTTGATATTTTCTCGTTCAGTATATGCGCTTTTCTGGACAGGGAAACCGGTTTCGCGTATGCGTCTCGATAATGACCAACGAAATTACTCAACCACAGCTTGATCCTGAAACTCGGCGCGCGACCGAAGGCCAGTCAGAAGCCAAAAAAGTGCCCTTAAAGCGCGTGAACCGTCCAAGCATTTGGTCGGTTGGTGCGATGTTGATTGTGGCGATGGTTTTGATGCCCATCTTGTCGGTCCTTTGGATTGCATTGCATCCAACAGAAAATATTTGGCCGCATTTGCTGGCCACCACCCTACCGCGCTATGCGATGACCACTGCACTTCTAACGATTGGTGTGGCGGGTCTGTCAGCCTGTGTTGGAACAGGGGCCGCTTGGCTCGTAACCATGTACAGGTTCCCCTTGTCGCGTCAGTTGGAATGGTTGCTCCTGTTGCCATTGGCGATTCCTGCCTACGTTGGCGCGTATGCACTGGTGGATTTTCTGGAGTATGCAGGCCCTGTTCAAACAACTTTGCGTAGCGTGTTTGGATGGCATTCAGCGCGTGATTACGCGTTTCCCGAAATTCGTTCCCTTGGTTCGGCAATAATTGTTTTGTCAGCGGCACTAACACCTTATGTATTCTTGCTCGCACGGGCAGCCTTTCGTGAGCATTCAGGGTCGATCTATGAGGTGTCTCGGGCGCTCGGGGCAGGGCCCTTTGCGCGGTTTTGGCGGGTCGGTTTGCCCATGGCACGTCCTGCAATTGCAGCAGGCACGGCCATCGCAATGATGGAAACCGTTTCGGACTATGGCACAGTGTCGTATTTTGCCGTGCAAACCCTAACAACCGGTATATTTTCAACCTGGCTTGAAGGCGGGAATGCTGGCGGTGCTGCGCAAATTGCATCAGTTGTCCTGTTGGTGGTTTTGTTGCTGCTTGCGTTTGAAAAATCGTCTCGCGGCAAGGCGCGCTATCATAGTGGCGCACGGCACCCTCGACCAATTTCAGCGATTCATCTGACAGGTTTCAAAGCATGGCTGGCATTGGCGGCCTGTGCTGTGCCCTTCTTGATTGGCTTTGTGTTGCCTGTTGGGGTGATCTTTGTTCATGCCTTTGGTGAGCCTGATCAATGGCTCGCGCCCGGTCTTGTGTTGGCATTCAAAAATACGCTGACAGTTGCGGGGCTCGCTGCTTTGATCACGGTCACGGCTGCTTTGTTTATGGT
>NZ_JBDMZG010000146.1:0-67311 GCF_039769035.1 Pacificibacter sp. | reverse complement strand
GTTTCGTCGTCTTCACGACCACCGCCCGGCAAATCCCATTGATTGGAATACTGCAAATCGGGGCGATCATCGCGGAGCAAAGTCAAAACATCTTCGCCCCGCAAAATGGCAATTTTAGCGCCGTCGAAATCAGCCATTCATGACCTTAGACATCGTCGTTTATGTCTTTGTCCCAAATTTTGACCTGTCCTTTGCGCACACCAAAGACGCGACGCATGGCGTACCAAGCGACCATCGAAACGACAGCGAAAACCAACGCCAAAATAGCAACATTGCTAGATCCAAGCCCAAGCGCCAACAGGCCCGCCACAACAGCGGCCCCGACGCCAAAGCCCAAGAACAGGAACCCAGGCGCAAAAACCTCAAGGATCAGCAGCGCAATGGCGCCAAGGCCCCAGACCCACCAAAGCGCCCAAATTTCCAAGGTGCCGCTCGACATTATTTCTTTCCTCCGAACAGCTTAAATGCATCGCCAAAAGCTTCGATCGCTGAGGCTGGCATAATGACAGTTTGACTTCCCGCACTTGTCCCAACGGCAGTCAAAGCTTCGACTTGTTTCAGTGCAACTTGGTACTGCGCCGCCTCAATGCCATTTTCGGAAATCGCAGCCGCAACAACACCTGTCGCATACGCTTCGGCATCCGCCTGAATGCGACGGGCTTTCGCAATTTGTTCGGCAGCATAAAGTTGGGCATCCGCATTCAACTCAACCGAGCGCTTGGACCCTTCGGCCTCGGTCACTGCGGCGCGGCGGGCCCGTTCGGCATTGAGCTGCTGCAACATCGCGGCGCGGGTGGCATCATCAAGGTTCACGTCTAAAATCTCGGCGCGCGTCACCTCGATGCCCCAATCATCCACGGCAGTTTCCACTTGGCCTTTGATCGTGTCGATCAGGCTAGACCGGTTGGACTGCACTTGGTCCAACTCCATCTTGCCAATTTCAGACCGCACAATACCTGCGACAGTCGTGGCAATCGCGCCGTCAACATCACGGATGCGGTACACCGTGCGTTCCGGCTCTGTGATGCGGTAAAACACTGAAGTTTCAACCTTCACCAGCGCATTGTCAGATGTGATCGCATCCTGCATTGCGTTGGGCAGTTGGCGTTCAAGAATGGAAATTTTATGGGCAACGTTATCAATCAATGGAATGATAAAGTTGATCCCAGGCCCAAGCACAGTGCGCAGGCGTCCAAACCGCTCAACAACATATTTCTCGGATTGCGGTACAATGCGCACGCCCTTGGTCACGAGCAATATTATCAGCGCCGCGATCGCCAACATAACAAGGTTGCCACCCGACAAAATCGACGGAAGTCCTAAATCATTCATTACAAAGCCTACCATTTTCTATAATTGTGAGTGCAATCCTACCCCTATTTGCAGCGCCCGTATAGGGTCGCGCAACCGACATTGAGAGCACCATGCCAAATCTGTGCCGCGATTGTTTGACCATGTTTGAAACGCAAGGGCGCTGCCCTGCGTGTGGTCGGCCGCGCGTGCTGTCTCATCCTGAATTGTTTGACCTTTCCATCGCGCACATGGATTGCGACGCCTTTTTTGCCTCCGTGGAAAAGCGCGACAATCCAGATTTGCGTGACAAGCCTGTAATTATTGGCGGCGGCGGTGGGCGCGGCGTTGTGGCGACCGCGTGCTACATCGCGCGCATCAAAGGCGTGCGCTCTGCCATGCCAATGTTCAAGGCATTGCAGCTGTGCCCCGAAGCTGTCGTCGTCGCACCCCGCATGTCGGCGTATAGTGAGGCGTCAAAGGCCATTCGCGAAATGATGGATGAGTTGACACCCAAGGTTGAACCTTTGTCATTGGACGAAGCCTTTATGGATCTCAGCGGCACCGCAACCTTACATGGCGCGCCACCTGCGGTGATGCTTGCGCGCTTGGTCAAACGCATGCGTGAAGAACTTGGCCTGACGGGGTCCATTGGATTGAGTCATAATAAATTTCTGGCCAAAATCGCCTCTGATCTGGATAAGCCGCGCGGGTTTTCGGTCATTGGTTTGGCTGAAACGGAAAGCTTTCTGGCAGACAAGCCTGTCAAACTGATTTGGGGCGTCGGGAAAGTGGGGCAAGTGTCACTTGAGAAAGCAGGCATTCGCACCTTTGCGGATCTGCGACGTTGGGACCACGATGATTTGCAGGCGCGATTTGGCTCATTGGGGGATCGCCTGTGGCACCTCGCACGCGGGCAAGACGCGCGATCTATTTCTCAGCGACAAACGGTGAAATCCATTTCGAAAGAGACAACATTTTCGACAGATACTATGTCTCTAGATGTTCTCGACAAACATATTTGGCGCCTGTCCGAACAAGTTTCAGATCGCGCAAAGGCCAAAGCCCAAGCCGGTCGCGTGGTCACGCTCAAACTTAAGCGTTCGAACCACACGTCTTTGACACGCAGACAAACCTTGTCGGGCAGTACCAATATGGCAGATCAAATCTATCGCACTGCACGCAGCCTACTGGACAAGGCCGTCCAAGAAGGCCCCTTTCGTCTTATTGGCGTAGGCATCAGCAATCTTGTTTCGGATGAAGGCGCACATGTGTCGTCAGACTTACTTGACCCCGACGCCAACAAACGCGCCAACGCAGAACGCGCCCGCGATGAAATTCGTAAAAAATTCGGCAAAGATGCAATTATTAAAGGACGTTCGCTTTAGGGAGCCAGCGCAAAATACAGCATAACAATTAAGGCTTTCTGTTTACATCATGGCGCAAATCATGGGACATTGCTCTCGAAAATAATTCGTGGTTTGGCCGCAAAAAATGAGCACTAAGCAAAAGAATATTCTCTTTGTGAGCTTTGATGATTGTTTCGCATACCATCATTATCGCACCGCATTTGGCGCTACGTTAAAAGTTCCAAATTTGGACCGAATTTCAGCGCAAGCAACCCAGTTTCAATCGGCATATTGTCAGGCACCAGTTTGCGGCCCTTCCCGTGCCAGCTTGATGTCTGCAAAAACACCGCACCAATTGGGCATATTCAACAATGAAATAAATTTGTTTGAGCGCGCCGCGCCACAAGACGTGTGGTCTTATAAATTGAAGGCCAATGGGTATTTTTGCTCTTCCGGCGGGAAAATCCATCACGGATATGGCCCCCTAAGTCCAGAAAACCATAACGTCCTCTACGATGATAATCGCAAGCGATTTGGGCATGATTTTTCTATTCCAGATAACGTCGAAAAGCGCAGCTATGGCGGCATTAACGGCGGCTGGAGCACCGTCGACGATAAAGATGACGAGGTTTTTTACGATTCAAAGTCCGCAAATTCAGCGATCGATTTCCTCAACACATATGATGGCGACAAGCCATTCTATCGTGAGGTTGGATTTTTCAGCCCGCACGGACCTAGGTTTACGCCAGCGCGCTTCAAAGACATGTACGACCTAAATGAATTCGAGATGCCTCCATCATGGGCCGATGGGTTCGAGCCGCATTCATATACTGACACACATTGGGAGCAAACGCCCCGAATGGTGAACAAGAATGTCGATTGGTGGCGCAAGAATGTTCGAAACTATTTTTCTGGCTTAAGTCACGGAGATTACCACTTAGGCCGCATTTGGGATGCCTTGCAAAATTCACGGTTTGCCGAGAATACGATTGTGGTCATTACCACGGACCATGGATTCTTAATGGGGGCTAGAAACAGGTTTTATAAAAGTACCATTTGGGAAGCGTCCGCCGGCATTCCATTGATCATTTTCGACCCGAGCAGGCCAGAGCCTCAGGTCATCCAAGACCCTGTCGCTCTCTTGGATGTCGGCCCCACCGTACTTGATTACGCTGGAGTCGCACCGTTGAAAGACTGTGTTGGAAGAACATTACGGCCGCAAGTCGAAGGCCACCGTGACCCAGATCGCGTGATTCCAACGTTTCGCTATGACAACGTCTCAATCCGCAAAGGTAAGTACCGACTTATTCGTTACGTAGATGGAAGCATGCAGCTTTATGACCTTGAAGATGACATTTGGAACCTCAATGATTTAGGGAACGATCATCCCAAGTTTGGCGCAATGTATCATTCCCTTATGGAAACCTGCGCAACGTACGGCATGGAAGTTCCATTGGAATAATCACACGTTTGTTTAAAAGGAAATTGGCGATGGATCCGACGAAAAATCCACTTGGCGTTATTACAATGGTCTACAAAGATTACCCGATGCTCAAGCGGTGGTATGACTATTATTCTAAGCAAGTTGGTGCCGAAAACCTATTCGTATTGAGTCATGGGAACGACCCTATGCATCGTGAGATTGCTCAAGGGGTAAATATCATAAATACGCCGCGTCATCCCGCATTGCCAAAATTTGATCGTAGACGCTGGAACTTGATGGCCGACTTAGCAAGTGGCCTTTTGAATTTCTACAATTGGATGTTGGTTACGGATGTCGATGAAATGGTCGTTGTCGACCCAAATAAGTCGCCGTCATTGGTACAGTACCTCAGTGATACATTTCCTGCAGGCGCGCCAGCGCCGAAGAGCATTAGTCCGATGGGGTTGAACATCATACATGTCCCGAAGGAAGAGCCCCTTCCAATTGAACCAGATGAAACCATCTTGTCTCGCCGGCGCTTTTTCGCACCGAGCCGCGTTTACAGCAAACCGATATTGGTGCGTTCTGCCGTAAGGTTTGGGCCAGGAGGTCACCGAAACAATCTTGGACGGCGCACGCTTTCAGATGATTTGTATTTGCTTCATCTTAATTCATACGATTCATCTGAATCGGCGCAACGCTTGAAGGGCAAGCACGAGGTCGCTTCTTCCGTGAAAGGCAGCAACTCTGATTACACCCAAAAACACGCTTGGGTAGAGCCCAACTTGGATTTCGACGCTCGCATTGCGCAGTTCAAGCTGGGCCCAGAAGACATCGAGCTTTCAGAGATTCGTTCTGTAATGGTAGAAAAACAAACAACCAAATATACTGAGAGCTATATATGGGGCTATTTTAAGGACAAAACCCTTTACCAACTCCCAGCTCGATTTGCGCATCTTGTTTGATTATTCGACTTAGTCGGGCCACATCACCCGAAAGCCGGTATGGGACATTGTCGTATCGGCCGTATTCCCTATTCTAGCGGCGATACGATACCTATAGCAGTGACTTTGATGGCACAGAAAAGACCCCCCCTTCACGAGCTTTAATCCCCGCGCCCGCTTATTTTGCGCTTTCGCTTCCTTGCTTGAGGATCGAAGAACAAAAGGTTCGCGGGTCCACTCCCAAACATTTCCGATCATGTTGTATAGGCCATATCCGTTCGCAGGAAATGACTTGGCTGGCGCGGTCTGGTCGTACCCATCCAAGCATAGATTTTCCTGTGGAAATCGTCCCTGCCAGACATTGCAACGGTGGACGTTGTCTTCGTCGGCTGCGGCATCGCCCCAAGGATAGACAACATCTCCAAGCCCTCCACGCGCCGCGTGCTCCCACTCCACCTCATTGGGTAGTTGCCCACCAGCCCATTCCGCGTAGCGCGAAGCGTCGTTCTGCGACACATGAACGACAGGATGATCAGGAAGCCAAGCGGTTTCGGCGGAGCTTGGTCCATTGATATCCCGCCAATTCGCCCCCTCGACTTGGCGCCACCATTCGGTTCCTACCACACCTTGAGTATGCGTAATATGAGGCGCTACATGCGACCAAAAAACGAAAGACGATCCAAGGCGTTCCGCATCGGTGAGATACCCTGTAGCTTCGATAAACCGAGCGAATTGCGCGTTCGTAATTGTTGTTTCACCAATTCGAAACGGTTTCACTTTCTTACGCCGCAATGGCCCCTCAATGTCCCTCACGATGACAGGGGAATTGGTGCCGAGCAAAGCTACGCCACCAGGAATGGCCAGCGATTTTGGCCTATCAGCGGGCGCGCAGAACGCAGCCATTGAGGACGCAGATTGTCCCGTTTGCGGTGAATTGATTGTGTCGCTCATATCAAATGAAGGCCTGACGTTTTATTTAAAGCCGCTGAGAGGCGGCACTGTGAAGTGCTTTTCAAGCACGCGCCCCGAAATCTACATCACGCGGCACTCAGGTGCGTTTCGCGGCATATCAACCGCCTAAGGAGCCTCCAGCGGCTCAATGCCCTCGGGCACATCCTGCGACCAGACTCCACGCACACCTCTGACACCAATCTGCTTTATCAACCCTTTATAGCCATGCCGACTCAAGCCATTTTCAGTTAAGATTTCCCACTTTCGATAGTGAACCGTGAAAATCTCTCGATCCTTGGGAAACGGCACATTCCGAAGAATGCCGCCCAAAATAAAATGTTGCTCTTCTGGCAGTTCGTTCCACTCCAAACCAGCGCGTTGAATCGCCAATGGCAAACTCATCTGATCAAGGTAGGGACGCTTATTTTCCAAGCCCTCAATCGCATCGATCTTTTGGGCTGTGTCCATCCACACCTCCGGAAATGACATATTCGTGTCACTTGTTCGATACGTCTCAGGAAACAAGACGAACCCGGAACTATAATACGGGATCATAGGCTTGCGACGATCGCGCATCAGCATAACACGGTTTTCTGGGACACTCATCCCAAGTCCACCGTAGATTGTTTTCCATGTTTTCTGCGGCGTCCAGTACATTGACGCCGCAACAGAGGCTGACACATGACCAGGTTTCAACAAGTTCTCTACATCATTGTCACGGATAAAGAGGACGTCGGAGTCTATGAAGCCCGAATATTCGGTATCCCTGGGCTCCAAGCATGCAAGTATCTTGTTCCCATGCGGATAAGCAGGGTCAAATCTACCTTCCACTTTAAAAGGGCGAACTTCGCAACGCATCCTGCGCAACGCTTCAATTGACGCGGGATCCAGCTCTGACATCCGATGTTCAGGACAATACCCAACCAACTCAACATTAGCAGGAAAATGATTTCTGACAGAAGCCGCAAGATAACACGCCATGTATTGGTACTTTGGGGGTTCCACTATGAAAAATAGTGTCAAAGACTTAACCATACTGTCGATCCTTATTGGCTCTTTCATGCAATGTGGCATGTGACGATTTTCACTGGCAAGACCGACACAAAACAAGTGTTTGCAGATCGCGACGGATGCAAACCTAGCCTACAATCGCTTTGACGATCAAGCGCTCAGTGTCCATTTGACCGTTAGAAAACTTGTTTTTACTTGAGGCTGCAATGCACATCCAAACTTTAGGAATCGTCGATGCATCTTATTGATCAAAAACGTTAACTTGTCACAAATGCCAGCTTTGCAGCAAATACCTACGAAATGGGACAGCACGTTGGCAATCAGCCCTTTGCGCAATCGAAATAACCTTGTTTTAACTCCACATGAACCAAGATCACGCAAGGCTTGGCAACAAACCATATCCTCAGAAAGTCGCCCCCATTGCACGATCGTCACACTCACAAACGACAATCCCAATGTTTTTAACTCGGGCGTGGGTTGCATTCCAAGTGCTTGTCACAACAGAGCGATTTCCAAAAATTATGCGACAAGCCAATTTGATGCAGCATGGACGATAAGAACGAGTTAAAGTATAGGTCCTACAATCCTTTTTATTAGACTTTGGTCATCGTCAAAAACGTTAGGTAGTGAGCAGTATGGAATTGAATCGTCGCCCGGTGGCCTCTCTTTGGATTGGTGAAAAGCTGCACTATTTGAATCAGCTGTGCCTGAAATCTCATCTCATGAACGGGCATCCCACAATTTTGTATTGTACAGACGACGTGACCAATGCCCCCGAAGGCGTAGAAATTCGTCCTGCGTCTGAAATCATGGACATAAACATGGACGTGGTCGGGCAGACCTCTGCAAGCTTCTTGTCGAACGTATTTCGCTACAAAATGATCCAAAAAACCAATGCGATTTGGATCGATTGCGACGCATTTTGCGAAAAGCCGTTTCCGGATGACATGGAGTACATCTTTGCAGGCCACGGCATGCGAGGCGCGCTGAATTGCGGTGTTGTTGCAATCCCGCAAACCGGTGCATTGATGGACGCATTGCTCGACTATTACGACAACCTTCCGGACTATCCGGAGTGGTGGAACAAGAACCAACGTCGCAAAATGGACAAACAGAACCCTGACTTGCCGTTGCCAGTGCGGATTTATCAAACAGAACGCACAGCGTTTGGCCCTCAGGCGTTTACGCATTTTGCCAAAACAACCGGCAACTTTGAACGCGCAATGGCCCCTGAAGTTCTGTACCCAGTGCCGTTCCAACTGAATGATATTTTCTATGACCCACACGGGCGCGTTGAAGGCTGGTTTACAGAGAATACGCTGTCGGTGCACCTATACACCAACGGCACCAAACCTTGGTGGCGAAAGCACGCTCCACTGCCAAACTCTTACGCCGCGCGCATGTGTGAAAAACTAGAAATCGACCCCAATGAAGCGCTCGGCTAGAAAGACTTGACTGGCCATGGATCTTAAAAAACACGTGAGCCCCCATGGCACTGTCATGGCGGTATCGATGATGAAAGACGAAGCGCCGTTTCTTTTGGAATGGTTCGCTCACCACATGGCCATCGGCTTTACAGATATTCTGGTTTACACCAACGATTGCACTGACGGAACGGACGATATGCTTATTCGTCTGGAAGAGCTCGGGCTTGGATACCATCGCCGCAACGTTATTCCGGAAGGCGTCAAACCGCAGCCATCCGCGTTGAAGTTTGCACAAGCAGAGCCGCTTGTCAGAGAATCTGATTGGCTTATGGTGTTCGATGCCGATGAATTTCTTTGCATCAAACATGGCGATGGATCGCTGGACGGCATGATTACTGACGTGCAAGAGCGCGGGGCCAATGGGATTGTCATTACATGGCGGATCTACGGGTCCGGTAACATTGTGGAATGGTCCCGTGAACCAGTATCCGAACAATATGTCTATGCCGCGCCGCCGCTTTGGAACAAGGGATGGGGCGTCAAGACGCTATTCAAATTTGATCCTGATTATTGGAACCTTGGCATCCACCGCCCCAAAATCAAGAACAAGCACCTTCAAGGCGATTTTCCAGCGACTGTGCAATGGCTGAACGGCTCAGGCGCTCCGATGGAAGACTATTTCAAGTTTCGGGGCTGGCGCTCTATCCGGCGTACTCTTGGCTATAATTGGGCGCAAATGAACCACTACGCGCTTAAGTCTATGGACAGTTATGCCCTGCGCAAAATGCGCGGCAACGTGAACAACAAAAAAGACAAATATAATTCAGATTATTGGGCTCTTCAGGACCGAAACGAAGTGCGTGACGACTGTATTTTGCGCCATGCAGAACGCCGCAAAGCTATCTTCGAAGAATTGCTAAAGGATCCCGTGCTGAACAAATTGCACTTTGCTGCGCTGGAGCGCGTAGAGGCAAGACTGGCCGAGCACAAGAAAACGCAGGCCTATACCGATATGATTGCAGGTTTGGTTGAGGCCAGCAAAGTCCCGATCCACAAGGTTGAAGCAAAACCACCCCAAGCGCGCGACCCCGCCAAAATCGCTGCGATGATGAGCGCTGTCGAAAGAGGCTCTCAAGGTCGCCCTAAAGCGGTTCGACGCAACCCTGTCGCCGCAGGTTGGGATGACGATTTTCTGCCAGCGCCAGTTGCCCTGCAGACAAACTCGGTCGTCGAGGAATTCGAAAACCATGCTGTGAAAATTCCAGCAGATGCGGCGATCTTTGGGCCTGAGGCCTTGGAGCAGATTGCAGCGGGAAAATATGCGCGCAAGCAAATGCGCAGCATTTCGTGGCTGGTTTCACCCCGCGACAAACTGTTGAGTGTCGGCGGCGAAGCAGGCGTTGTGGCTTTGCAGGCGCTCATCATGGTGCCGGGCTTGCAAGCCATGAGCCACACACACCGCGAAGACTTGGCCGAAGTGTCTAGAGCGATCGCAACAAAGAACAACCTGTCAGATGCGAAGGGTCTCAAGGTCACGTCGGGGCCGCTCATCTTTGACGAAGATTCTGATGAAGAAGCAAACGGCATGCAGGCTTTGATACGTGATTTTCATCCGACAGTCCTAAGACTTTGCAACGCCGCGATCACCCCCGATCGCCTTGCTGGCTTAAACCTTGGCGGGTTGAAACGGATCATTTTGCCCGAAATGCTGACAGAAGATTTATCAATCTACGACGCGGCTCTTGAGGCCCAAGGGTTTACACTAAATGCCGATTGGGAGGCCAAGGGTCTGCGTGTGTTTGAAAAAGCGAACGCCGCCGCGCCCGCTCAAGAAATCTAGCCAACTCAATCTAGGCACTTATGTTCCGAAGTGTTCTTGGCGAGGCGCCCGCTTCAGCCATTTTGACTCCAGCATTGCTCTGTTTTGTTTGAAAACGCGTTGTCGGCCATAAAGCGCTGTTGCGCGATCTTCTCAGCGCCAATTGCGAGCGGTATTGGCGTTGCTTTGGCCGTGCTTGTTGGGGACGTGCATATTGTTTGTCTCTTGAATAATTGCTTCACTTACCGTTACATCACGTTAGGTTTGTGCATCTATAAATATGGAGTGAGCGACAACGGATTTGGTCACAATCTAGATCTGGCTCAGCGGCAATTTTGATATGGATGATACTGAAAAATCCCCACCATTTGGCACAATTATTCGCGCGAAAAATGGCGATGTTCTAGGGTACGACAGCACCGGTCTTTTGATGGTATTGTCGGATTCAGTGATCGAGAATATCGCCGAACGATTGCCTGAAAAAGGTTCGGCATCCACCGATTGGATTGACCCGCGCATTCTGGGCAATGTTGATGCTTGGGATATCCGCCGAAGCGGTGAGTGGTTGCTGTTTCACGCCAACCTTGAGGGGCAGCAAGGTATTCGACAGTTTCGGCGTCTTGAGCACCCCAAAGATGCTGACAGTGCGCCCAGTATTTTTGCAGATGGCGCTGGGCCGCTTTTGGGAGTTTTGAGCTTAGGCGGGCCGCGCAGGGCCACGACATTTGAAACCAAACTCAAGTTTCCTTGGCACGTCCTTGCACCCGCCGACGAAATTGGAGCTGCTGGTTACGCTGGAACCGAAACTGCTGCGGTGGAAAGTACGTTGCAGCGCGTCCCTGAAATGACGCGAGATACAGCCCTTTCCGATGCCATCGTGGCGCGTCAACATCGGGCGCATGAGGCGCTATCCCTGCTGGTCACACGCACAGAAACCGATTCTTCCTCAAGCATCAGTGATTTTGTGTCTGGGGCTGCATATGAAAATTTCTTGACGGCAATTAAGTCATTGAAGGCGGCAGCTGATCGCCTAAACCGCCCCGCAGCGCTCTATGCAATTGGGTTAGATTTTGCGCTCGAAGACGTTTGGAGTGATCCAAGCACCTATCAGTACGGCATTTTCGCGCTTGTCGCTCAGATCACCGCTGACATTGCTAAATTGAACATGCGTTGCCCGCCCATTTTGGCGCATTTCGACTGCGGAACACATCATATCAGTGATCACCCGATCTTACGGGCGCAAACAGAATTGGCATGGCAAGGCGCCACACATGGGCTTTGCTACACAGCGCCAAGCTATATGTTCAAACAAGACCGTTTCGGCCGCCCCGACAGTGCCTCATTGGCAAACATGGCTGAAATCGATGCCTGTGCTTTGGAAGCGCTCCACGATGACAAAGAGTGGCTTTGTCCCACCTTCTTGTTGGCAGAGCGCGAGGCGAACGACTGTCAAA
This sequence comes from Pacificibacter sp., assembly GCF_039769035.1. Taxonomy (NCBI): domain Bacteria; kingdom Pseudomonadati; phylum Pseudomonadota; class Alphaproteobacteria; order Rhodobacterales; family Roseobacteraceae; genus Pacificibacter; species Pacificibacter sp. The sequence goes on along the minus strand of NZ_JBDMZG010000146.1, from coordinate 55,643 downwards.
TTCGCGTGCGTGCGCGCGCGTTGTCAGACCTTGTGATTGATAAAAACGACCCTTTTGGGTCAGGGGCCTGCTGTGGCTTCAGCTTGAGCGGCGCTGATAATGCGCCAGAACTCGTTGATGTATCCGTCTGTGCAGACGATCCACAGGATATCATTTTGACCTTCGACAAGGCCCCAACGGGATCTGCTTTAGAAGTGCTCTACGCCTTTGGGCAAGACCTAGAGCGCGCAGACGTCGACTTCCCTTCAGCTTGCGGATCGGTACGCGACACATGGGCCTTTGAAACAGAACAAAACGTAGTGTTGCACCGCTGGGCTATGCCTGCCGCAATACCGGTTTGGTAGGGTAGAGAAATGTTGAACCTAGATTTTTCAGTGCCTGACGCGTTGCTTCTGCCAAAGAGGGTAACCGATTTACGGGAACATCTGTCCAAGGCAAATGCTCATTGGTTTACAATGTCGCCTGAATGGGTCGACGCGGATGACAGTTCCCCAAATAGCATTTCCACTTTGCGGAGCTGCATAACCGCAGCGCATGCAGAGCGTACGATCCCACACGCCGATTCACCCTTTGAGAATTACAAAACAGCGAATGCACGGCTTGAATTTCGCGCGGGACAGCACTGCGGGTACACCTTGCCAGGGCCCGCAGACACAATTCAGGACTGGTCCTATGCCATCCGGTTTCAGGCACATTCAGGAGAAGCGCTCACACTTTTGACCCTGAATTTCAGTGACTCAAACAACTACGCTTTCTTACAGCACGTCGGCGGCGCAATGACGTTTCAAGATCGCAAGGGCGCGCTCAATGTGTCCACCCCATTCAAAAGCACCGAAGACTGTCTTGTGGTTGCTGGGCAATCTGATGGTCGGTTTTGGTTGCGGGTGAACAATGAAACAGTTGTATCGGAAACCCAAGCCACACCTGATCTGGCGGGCCCATCCCATCTGTTTATCGGTTGCCGCAGCCAGCGTGCCGGCCTGAAGAAAAAGCTGGGAACCTTTGAGCTGACAGATGTGATTTTTTGGCCCGACCGAAATGTCCTCAAGGCAGATCATGAAATGACAGTGCAGGCGCTTGATCTGCTCGGGTTGCGAGGATAGCGAACGTGACATTTACGCGAGACGAAATATCAAACGACAATATTTGTATCATTTGGATCGATGATATGATTGATGTTTTTACTTGGCGTGAGACGTTTGGCCTTACAATTCAAACCCCGAATATTGACCGTCTGACAGGCCATGGCGTTCGGTTTTCGAATGCCTACGCGACAATTCCACTGTGCGCGCCGTGTCGGGCTGAACTCGCCACAGGATTGTCGCCGTTCAGAACTGGACTGGTGGATCTGAACCGCATTTGGCGAGAAATGCTACCGCCAACGTCAGGGTGGCAGCTTGATCTGCGTCGCGCAGGATTTAAGACCTTTCAGACTGGCAAAGTCGACGGCAAATACAGACCCATGTCCGAAGAATACAAACGCATTCTTTTTCACGAGGAAAGGGAATGCCGTGACCGTGGAAAACGCACAAAAGTGAAAGATTACCTCGGGCGTGGCCCCGGGATTTGCGGTGTGAACCACCCGAATGACGATGGCAGCCAAGACCAAAAGTTCTACGACTATGAAGTAGCAGAAAACGCGATTCAATATCTGAAAACAGCGGACCCAAAGCGGCGACACCTCATGCAGCTTGGGTTCAAGCATCCGCATTACAAACTCGATTCACCGGATCGATTTTATCAGATGTACGATCCCGCGAAAATCGAATGGCCCAGCATTGCTGCGCCAGAGGACTTCTACGGCCCTCAGCCAGGCTTCGCGGTGTATGAAGCGGCCTATATCGCCAACGGAAATTGGACGCCTGAGCGCGCAGGCGATGAAGGATGGCGCCAAGTGGTGCGGGCGTACTTTGCAGCGATAAGCCATGTCGATCATGAAATTGGGCGGTTTTTGGACGCTTTAGAAGCCTCTGGAATGGGCCAAAACACCACCGTGGTGCTGCTGTCGGACAATGGCTTCAACCTTGGCAATCACGACAGTTTCCACAAGATGAGCCAATGGGACAGTGCTGCACACATCCCGCTGGCGATGTGGAACGCTCGGATGACTGAGCCTCAGGTGATCGACACGCCTGTTTCATTGCACAACTTGCCAAAGACAATATTTGATCTGGCTGGCATCCCGCCGCGTTTTCATTGGACGTCTGGCCAAAGCTTGCTCCCACTTATCAACAGTGAATTCGGCGAGTTTGACTGCACAAAGTCACCCATCACGTCAGTGTTCGGCACCTTGTCGGTCCGTCCGTCTGTCGAGGGTCTGTCCCAGTACAGGTACTTTCGTTATCCAAACGGCGAAGAACACGTCTATGACTTGGTCGCAGACCCCGGCGAGACCACAAACATCGTCGAGACCGCGCCTCTCGACAGATTGAGACAAGAGCTCGTGGATGGCGCGCTCAACTTGGGCTTGGACCTGCGTGGTTTTGAAAACCCAGCCGATGGCGTGAATGCGATGATGGCCGTTGACGGCACTGTCGTTCTTGAGGGCGGCGCAGGCGACAATGATTATTGGGCATACGGCGACGATGTAGAACGCATCAAAGAAGATAAGTACGGCGGCAATGATACCCTGTGGTACATGGGCGGCCCTAATGACTATGTGGTGCACATGCCCGCAAACGTTGAAAAGATCCGCATCGGCACAGTGGTTGCCCTGCCTGAGGCTGAATCAGGAACCGACAGGGATTCACTGCCTCGGCGTACGATCCACGTCGTCGGGCACCCTGACTCCCCTATGCATTTCGAAACCTCTGAGCGTGTATCCGTGGACGTCAAAGGTTCGCTTGGCGACGATGTTATGATCGGCGCAAAATTCACCTCCGCGACATTCTATGGCGGGGCCGGAAATGACACGTTGATCGCGTTACGTGAAAACAAAACTCGGAACAGGTTTTACGGCGGCGCTGGAAACGACACGCTGATTGGCGGATCGGGGAAAGACATTCTGGACGGCGGATCTGGAAACGACGTGATCATCGGGAACAGAAATCACAACCTGCTCATCGGGGGCACGGGGAATGACACAATTTCGGACGGGCTAGATGGGTCCGAGATTCACACAGGGCCAGGTCACAACACCGTTGTGTCCGAGGGCGGAGACGACAAAATATACATCGGCTCCGGTGACAACCAGATCACGACCGGTGACGGCGACGTTCGCTTCATCGTCACCTACGGCGGCGTCACCCATCTGAATACGTGGAAAGATGGGTATGTTTTGGATCTTTCCGATTGGCCCAAATACCCTGACATTCAAATGACAAACGACGGTGCAAGACTGTCCCTCGGCCTGTCATTCATTGTGATCCATGGCGCAAAAGATCTAAAGCAGCTGAAAGCGGCGATCGTGCACTCTTCATTACCCTCAAAAGGATGACCCTTGGCCAGAGAGGCTTATTCAGCCGCCAAAGGTAAGCTCTGCGCATCCAGATCGATAATGCCGCGCGCGACGCGATCAAGCGCTTGTTTGACGTCCTTAAAAGCGTCATTCGGCGCTAGAGTTTTTTCATCCATGTACAAAGATCGGTCGATTTCGATTTGAACACAGTGTTGGTTGAACGCTGGCCGCCCATAATGCTGTGCAATAAACGCGCCTGCAAAGGGCACATTTCGGATCACGTCAAAGCCTTCTGCGCGAAACGCCGCCTCGATTCCATCCACGAAAACGCGATGCGCCGAAGCACCATGCCGATCACCAATGACAATTTGCGGTCGCGCGCCACTGGCAGTGCGCACATGTTTAAGAGCTTCGCGAGGCATCGAATGACAATCCACCAGCAGCGCCTGCCCGAACTCTGCCTTGGTTTCCTGCAATAGCGCGTTGAGCTCCGCGTGATAAGGCTGCCAGACCTCTGCAATTCGCTGATCAGCCTCCGCGCGTGTCAGTTTGCCGCTGTAAATGGCGCGCCCATTGGCCACCACCCGTGGAATCACTCCAAGTCCAGACAGCACACGCGCATTGAGCGTGCGATTCGCAACCGTCTCGATCAGCGCAGGGTCCAGCTCGTCGGTCTGACGATTGAGATCGACCCAAGCTCTGGGATAAATCGCGTTCAAAAACGCCGCGCCGTGACTGACGGAATTTTCAAACAACTGGTCCACATAGGCATCTTCGGACGATCTAAGGGTCTCAGGGCTCAAAACAGAGCGCTCAACCATCTCCGTAGGATACTTGCGACCACTATGAGGCGACGCAAAGACAACGCATGACGTCCGCTTTTTAGGCCGACGGAGCCGATAAGGAAGTGTGCTCATCTCGTTGTCCTTTCACTGAAAACTATAGGTTTTAATTTTACTTCTCAAAAGCCCTTGATCAATGGTTCGACTCCTTTTATACGCGCTCGGACTGACGTGGGAAATGCCCATGTCTTGTTCATGGATGCCAATCGGCCGAAATGATCAAGGCGTGACACTCCCGTGGACGATATGGGTGTATAGCTCAGTGGTAGAGCACTTCGTTGACATCGAAGGGGTCACAAGTTCGAACCTTGTTATACCCACCATCGTTCCGTTAGAATGGTTTTAACAGGCGCACGCAGGCGCCGCGAAAAGGAGACTGGACATGAAAGTTCGCAACTCACTCCGCTCGCTGAAAAGCCGGCACCGCGATTGTCGCATCGTGCGCCGTAAAGGCCGCGTTTATGTGATCAACAAAACGCAGCCGCGCTTCAAAGCTCGTCAGGGCTAAGCTTCAGCAGCTTACTAAATTAAAAGAGCCGCTCAGGAAACTGAGCGGTTCTTTTTTGTCTTCAGGTATGAATACGACGGGCGTGTCCCCCGTTCTAAATGGCGGCTCTCTTGCGCACCTGTGCCAACCACAGATGCATCGCCGCACCGCACCCGAACATGAACACAGCAAAGGCAATAAGCCCCGAGATGCCGAACATATTGGTCAGCAAGATCAACAACGGGGTGCCGATCATGTTTCCTGCGTTGCCGCACTGCGCCAACGCCCCGTTCGCAAGCGCTTGATCTTGCGGCGTGATGTTCAAAACTGGAATAGATGAAAAACTGCCAGACTGGACCAACCCCATAGCAGCCAACATCGCCACACCTGCGACATCTATCGGCATCCCCAGCGCAATGGAAAGCGCGCAGGCCAAAGACAAGCCAAACCCCGTAATGACCACAGGAATCGACGTATATCGTCTGATCAACGCGATCCCCAATGTCATTGAAACGACCAAAGCCGACAAGGGCAAAACCCCCACCAAAAGGTCGCGGCGCTCTGGCGCAAAAAAGTCAGGCATGACGGTCACCAGCGCGACAAATCCCGCGGCATAGAAAAACCAACCCGCTGCAGGCGCTGCGATCCGAGGGGATGAATATGCTGTGACGTGGCGAGCCATGATGGTGCGCAATGTCAGCGGCTCCGGCGAGCGCGGTATAATATTACTTGGCAACAATGCCCAAACAGCGATAGCGATCACAGCAAGTGCCGCACTGTGGAGTTGAAACAATGCCGCCTCGCCAAACCGATCAACAAGCGGCGCGCCACCCCACGCGAAGACCGCAAAGGACACTGCAAACACAGTGCTCCACCCCGCCAGTGTCGCTGAGCGATGACGCGTTTCAGTGATTTGGCCCAAAACCGTTGGTGCGGCGACAACGATAATCAGATGCGATATGCCCTCAAAGGCACGGCTGATCAAAAACGGCGCGAAACTTGGAACTGTGCTTTGATACAAGGACAAAGCCGCCCCGAGGCATAGCGCCGCGATCAATGGCTTTCGCGCGCCAACACGCGCCACAAAAGCCCCCGCGAACAACCCACACAGCAATCCCACAGCTGAAATCAAGGAAACCAAAAACCCCAGCGTTGATCCGTGTGACGCAAAAATCTCGCGAAAATAGGGAAAAGTCACAGATATTTTGGCGAACTGACCGGCGGCCAAGACGCCGCTGAGCCACAAAACTGTGACCAAAACAAAAGGGGTGCGCGTGACTGTTTTCATATCACGGTGATGCCCTGCACATTCGCCGTTGGCAACGTCGATTAATGCAAGTGACTTGCACAGGTGCAATGAAAGCTGCGCGCGCTTAAGACTTGGGCGTCAAGGGCAACACACCCGCTGCAGGTGCTGAGGCCGTGTCAGCCGCCAGTTCTTCAAAATCGAAATGATCCAAACGGTGCGCGCGCTTTCCTGCCTTGTCGGCCGAAATTTTGATATCTTCGATATCTTTCGCAGCCTGACCAAAGTGACGATCCAGATTGCCGACACGCGTGCCAAGCCGATCCACATCGCCCGCCAAAAGCGCCAGTTCCTTGCGAATAGACCCCGCTTGCTCGCGCATGCGTGCGTCCTTCAGAATCGCCCGCATCGTGTGCAGCGTCGCCATGCAGGTGGTCGGCGAAACGATCCAAACGCGCTTATCAAATCCTTCACGCACAAGCTCAGGGAAGTTGGCGTGCAGCTCTGCGTAAACCGCTTCTGATGGCAAAAACATCAGAGCACCACCGGCAGTTTCACCTTCAATGATGTATTTCGCTGAAATGTCATTGATGTGTTTTTTCACCGCCGTGCGCATCATCTTCGCCGCTTCATTCACTTCCCATTGGGTGTCGGCGCGGCGCAATGCTTCATAGGCTTCCAACGGGAACTTGCTATCGACCACAATCGATCCGGGTGGATTCGGCAAGTGAATCAAACAGTCCGCGCGCTTGCCATTCGACAGCGTCGCTTGCAGCGTATAACTGTCTTTCGGCAGAGCTTTCCCAACGATATCATTGAGTTGGATCTCGCCAAACGCGCCACGTGTTTGCTTATTCGACAAGATATCTTGCAGCGACAGTACATTGCCCGACAGCTTTTCGATGTTGGCCTGCGCCTTATCAATCGTCTGCAGTCGTTCCTGCAATTCGCCCAAAGAATGCGCCGTGCGTCGCGCGGAGCCTTGCAGATTTTCTGTCATCGAAACCGTGACATCCGCCAGTCGTTTTTCCATCAATTGCAGCATATTGGCTTGCGCGGCTGCTTGGGCCTCGGACACATGAGACAACCCGCCAGCCAGCTGGTTTTGCCCATCAGACAGCGATTGCACACGGTGCCCCAGCTGGCTCATTTGATTGGCAAGGGGCAGCGCCAAACGGGCCGCCTCACCCGACCTGCGCAGCACTGCAAACAGCATGACGATCATCAAAATCAATACAGCGCCACCAATGCAGGCGGCGATCACCAACGGATCAGAAAAGTCGAGTGTCATAGATCCATTTTCCATTATGTGCGGCCAAACAAGCGTTCGATGTCAGACAATTTCAATTCCACATAGGTCGGGCGCCCATGGTTGCATTGACCCGAATGCGGTGTGCTTTCCATCTCACGCAACAGCGCATTCATTTCTTCGCCACGCATCCAACGACCAGAGCGAATGGAGCCATGGCAGGCCACACGCGATAGCACAGCTTCGATACGCGCCTGAACCGTTTGACTGTCGCCCAAATCAGCCAACTCATCCAAAATATCGGTGATCATCGCCGTTGCATCAACGCGGCCTAAAATGGCAGGCGTTTCGCGCACAGCAATCGCACCTCCGCCAAAGGCCTCGATCACCAAGCCAAGCTTGGCCAAGTCATCCGCCAGATCCAACAGCATCTGCGCGTCATTTGCACCAAGTTCGATCACTTCTGGGATCAACAGCGCCTGCGATGCAACGCCGTTTTCCGCCATCAGATTTTTCAGCTTTTCGTAAACAAGCCGCTCATGTGCTGCATGCTGATCAACGATCACAATGCCCGTCTCAGTCTGCGCAATGATGTAATTCTCATGCACCTGCGCGCGCGCCGCACCAAGAGGCAAAGCTTCCGCGCTTGGCGATGGCGCAACGTCTTCCACCCGCGCAGACGGCGCGGACATTTCGGAAAAGCCCTGCATTTCAGACCGCTCAGGCGCTTGCCAGTTATAGCTGTTTTGCACGGTGTCCGTTGCGTGCCGTGGTGTTGATGTGTACCCACCCGAAAATCTGCGATCCATTTGATACACGCGCGGTGCATCTGCCTCTTGCGGCGCTTGCCCTTCGGCCCGCGGCGCCTCGGGGCGCATGGCTCCCAACGTGGCTTGCGCCACGGTCGTCGACGCGCGGTGCCCAGCAGCCGCCAAGGCCGTACGCAAACCCGTCACAATCAAACTGCGCGCCTCAGCAGGTTCACGAAACCGGACTTCAGACTTGGCAGGATGAACGTTCACATCCACACGGTGCGGATCAACATCGATAAACAGACAAGCGGCAGGGTGACGATCCCGGCTGAGATAGTCAAAATAAGCCGCCCGCAAGGCGCCGTACAACAACTTGTCGCGCACAGGGCGCCCATTCACGAACAGAAACTGCTGCACAGACGAGCCGCGCGAATAGGTCGGCAGTGCTGCGTACCCTGTCAGGTGCAGACCCTCGCGTTCTGCATCAATCGCCAAGGCGTTTTCCGCGAAATCTTTGCCAAGCACCCGCGCCAAGCGCCCGTGCAAAGCGTCAAACATGTCGCCAGTTTGCGGATCAGCACGGAATGTGACGCGCCCCTCTCCGCCACCAGACACATCGCGCAGGGTGAAACCAACGAAGGGTTCGGCCATTGCGAGGCGCTTGATCACGTCAGAAATCGCTTGGGCTTCGGCGCGATCTGTGCGCAAAAACTTGAGGCGTGCGGGTGTCGCGAAAAACAAGTCACGCAGCTCAACCACGGTGCCTTTGGTTAACGCGGCAGGTTTGATCGGATCAACACGACCACCAGACACAGACAGGCTTACGCCGTCGTGCCCTTCGGCGCGCGATGTGATTCTCAGCCGTCCCACAGCGCCCAAAGAGGGCAAAGCCTCCCCGCGAAAACCAAATGTGTGAATGTCCAAAAGGTCTGACCCGTCAATCTTGGATGTCGCATGGCGTGACAGGGCCAACGGCAGATCGTCAGCGGTCATGCCGCACCCATCATCGGTAACGCGGATCAGCGTTTTACCACCATCGGCATAGTCCACGGTGATGCGATGCGCACCAGCATCTATGGCGTTTTCAACCAATTCTTTGACAGCCGATGCAGGGCGTTCAACCACCTCGCCAGCCGCAATTCGATTGATCACGCCTTCGTCCAGTTGACGAATGACGGGGCGCGGCGTCTCAGCGCCAGAATGGCTTATATTGAGGTCAGAAGAGTTCATGCCACTAGAAATAGCACAGACTCTTCCGATTCGACCATGTTCAAATCATTCAGATTTTAGGTCTTCTGGTTGCCCGACCACCACGAAGGTAAGGTCCTGTGGTTTATACAAATCGCGCACGACGCGGTTGATGTCGTCCAAGGTCACGGCCTCGACCAAGGCGTTGCGAAGCAAGATGTAGTCGCGATCCAGTCCCACCATTTGCATCCCGACGAGAATACTGGCGATCGGTCCGTTCCCATCAAACCGGAGCGCATAGGCGCCAGTCAGATAGGTTTTTGCCACCTCAAGCTCTTCACTTGTGATGCCCTCAGCAACGAATTTGCGCCATTCTTCTTTCACGACATCAATGGCTTCGGCCGCAACAGCATTACTTGAGGAAAACTGACCCAAGACCACTTCGGAGTGGTCGAAAGGCACAAGGTAGGAGCCGATTCCATAAGTTAACCCGCGCTTTTCGCGTACCTCGTGCATCAGTCGCGATTCACGACGCCCGCCAAGGATTTCATTGGCAATATAGGCGGCTACAAAATCCGGATCATCGCGCTTGATACCTGAGTGACCGAACATCACAACGGATTGCGGTGACTCAAACGGCACAACTGTGATGCCGCCGTGAAGTTTCGGCTCCACCCGCTTTGCAGGCTCAGGGCCGGATTGTGGGAGATCGCTGAGCAAACCGTCCAAAAGCGCGGACAGCTCAGTGGGCGTGATATCCCCAACAGCGGCGACGAAAACCTGATCTTTGACGAGGGTACGATTTCGGGCCGCAAACATATCATCGCTGGTCAGTCCTGCCACAGACTCAGGCGTACCATTTGCCGAACTTCCATAGGGGTGATCCCCGAATGCCTGTGCGTTTAACGTTGCTGAAGCGATGTCATTTGGCGACTTGGCATCAGAATCGATAATCGACAGCACCTGCCCCCGCACGCGATCAATCGCGCTTTGATCAAACCGCGGCTCCATAATTGCGGTGCGCAAAAGCGCCACGGCTTCATCGCGGTTTTCGGTCAAAAAGCGCGCCGAGATTGTGACCGTGTCAGAATAGGCATCAAAGCTAAAATCCGCAGCAAGACTGTCACGCGCCTTTGCGAACTCTTGCGCATCAAGATCCGCCGCGCCTTCTTCCAGCGTGGCCATCATCAAATTAACTTCACCACGCTTTCCAGTGCGATCCAGCGATGTCCCACCCCGAAAGCGCAGCTCTAGCGCTGTGAACGGGATCGAATGCTCTTCCACAAGCCACGCTTCAATCCCGCTTTCGGTTTTCACCTCTTGTACATCGATTTGAGCCAAGGCGGGCATCGACAACATAGCTACAGTCATGAAAGCGCCGGTGAGACTTAAAATGAACGACTTCATTGTGTGCCCTCCATTGGTGCGGTTTCTGGCATCAAATGCCCTGTCACCGCGTTGGATTTAGCAAAAACGCTACGTGCAGCGGCCATAACATCTTCGGGCGTGACAGCAGCAAGGACATCCGGCCACGCCTCGATATCCTCAATCGACAGGCCAATGGCCAAATTGGCGCCGACTTCTCGCGCAAGGCCTTCGATATTGTCTTGCTTGTAAATGAGCGACGCGCGCAATTGCGTTTTGAGCCTTTCGAACTGCTCCATATCAACACCTTCGGCCAAAAAGCGCGCTATTGTTGCGTCTAAGGCCGCTTCTGCATCATCCAGAGATACGCCTGGTACAGGCACGATGACCAAGCCAAATGTTGCAAGATCAAGCGAGGCGCCTCCATATGACGTAGAAACATAAATTGCTTTGGGATCTTCAAACATCAAAGCCTGCCCCAAATAGGACGTCGCCCCATCACCCCCCAGCAGATTGGCCAAAATCGTCAAAGCGGCTGCATCAGACTGATCACCAGAATTGCGCTCTGGTGCGATATAGGAGCGCGTCACATAGGGTTGCGAAACACGCGGATCGCGCATCGCCATGCGCCGTTCTGCGCGCTGTGGTGGTTCTGTCGGGCGCACGCGATCTTGCAAACCGATTGTTGGCGCAATTGGACCATAATAGGTTTCCGCCAACTGCCGCACATCGTCAGGATAAACATCGCCTGCCACCACCAAAATAGCGTTGTTAGGTGCGTAATACTGGCGATAAAACGCAAACGCATCATCGCGGTTGAGCTGTTCGATTTCGTGTCGCCAGCCAATCACGGGAATGCCGTAAGGATGGTTTAAGAACTGGGCTGCGCGCATTTGCTCACGAAACAACGCGCTTGGATCACTATCCGTGCGCTGGTTGCGCTCCGCAAGAACCACGTCGCGCTCGGTCGCAACATCCCCTTCGGTCATTTGCAAACCACGCATACGGTCCGCTTCCATTTTCATCATCAAGGGCAGGCGATCCGCAGCGACTCGTTGGTAGTAGGCCGTGTAATCCCAACTTGTGAACGCATTATCAGACCCGCCGTTGCGTGTGACAGTCTCAGACAGCTCGCCATTTTCCATTTTATCCGTGCCCTTGAACATCAAATGCTCAAGAAAATGCGCGATCCCGCTTTTGCCTGGAGCTTCGTCCGCGGCGCCGACCTTGTACCAAACAGTGTGGACCACGACGGGCGCGCGGTGGTCTTCAAGAACCACCACTTCCATACCGTTATCGAGTTCGAAGCTTGAAATGTTGCTCGCAAATGCTGGCAATGCAAAACCAACGAATAGAGCACTGAGAAGAAATTTCATGTGGTCACCTTACGACAATTTCAGCGCTATAGTTGCTGCACTCTTGGACGAGGGCAAGCGCTCATGACGGTTAAGTGAACAGTGTTTAGCGCAATGGTGGGTACGACGGAACTTGCACGCCAAGGTCACGCAAACGTGCAGCCTCTACCCAAGGGTCAAGTGCAAATCTGCGGTACGCGCGCTCGTATTTATTTTTCACCCATGGGAATGAAGGCGTTGCCGATTTTCGCTTAAGAAATCGTGTGTCCGCCAAAGACAGCTCTGCACGGATCGCAGGATCAACACCATAGCGCGACGCATAGGTTACAATACCACCATCAATTCCGGATGCGGGAACTCGGCCACCTAACGCGATAATTGCGTCTGCGTTGGGTGTTGCATCGGTTAGATTGGTTCCACCCAACGTTGGTGCCGGCAAGACCGAGAAATCATCAGGGGATTCCAAAGGTTTCGCAGGTGTGATGGAGAATTCATCAGGTCCAGCGCTTATTGCGGAAGGCGTAAGGGGCGTTTTAGACGCACATGCGGATAGTGCGACCAAAGCCAGTGAGCAGATCACCATTTTAATGCCAATTACGCGCAACATATGCTTCCTCCGACAGACGTTCAAATATCTCTACCGCAAGCGCGCAGTAAGGTCACGCGCGCTTTTTCGTCTCACCTGTAAACAAGATAAGCCCAAACGCGCCAATGAAAATAGCAATATCCGCCACGTTAAATGAATATGGGTTCGCAAAGCCGCAACAGGACATGTTCAAAAAGTCGGCGACCGCGCCGTATAGAATACGATCAAGCCCATTCCCAAGCGCGCCACCCACTAGAAAACCCGCACTGATCAGGCCAATGCGGTCAAAGTTTTCACGCTGCGCCCAAATGAGAACCCATACGGAAATCGCGACCGCCAGAGCAACCCATCCCCAACGCAGCATGCCAGCATGTTCCGAAAATAAACCAAAATTAATCCCCGTATTCCACGCCATGCGGAACACAAGAAATGGCGGGAAAACATCCATTTCCCCGATAGTGCGCAAATTGAGCAGGTGCACCACGACCCACTTTGAAAGCTGGTCGATCACAAAGATAACGAAAGCCGTCAGGACCGTGGTGCGCATGCTCAATTCCTAGTTTGTTAGTGACGGAAGTGACGCATGCCGGTGAAGACCATGGCAAGACCAGCCTCATCTGCTGCATCAATCACTTCTTGGTCGCGCATAGAGCCACCCGGTTGGATCACGCAAGACGCACCAGCCGCAGCGGCTTCAAGCAAGCCATCTGCAAATGGGAAGAACGCGTCAGACGCCACGGCTGAGCCGATAGACAAAGGCTGCTCCAGCCCCATCGCGTCCGCCATACGTTTGGATTTCGCGGCCGCAATCAAGGCTGAATCAAGGCGTGACATCTGCCCAGCACCGACACCAACCGTGGCTTGGTCTTTTACGTACACAATTGCGTTGGATTTGACGTGTTTCGCAACCTTCCAAGCAAAGAGCATGTCTTTGAGTTGCTCTTTGGTTGGCGCGACCTTGGTCACAACTTTAAGGTCATCAAGGCTGATGAAGCCCGCGTCTTTGTTTTGCACCAGCAAACCACCAGCGACTTGGCGCACAGTGTGAGAGGCTTCCAAAACATTTGGCAGACCATCTGTGGTCAGCAAACGCAGGTTCTTCTTCTTCGCGAAAATCGCTTTCGCCTCATCCGATGCACCAGGTGCGATCACAACTTCGGTAAAGATCTCAACGATGGCTTCAGCCGTTTCAGCGTCCAGTTCTTTGTTCAAAGCAACGATGCCACCGAACGCAGATGTGCGGTCACAATCGAATGCGTTTTTGTAGGCCTCAAGCAGTGTTTCACCTTTGGCAACGCCACATGGGTTCGCGTGCTTGATGATCGCAACAGCAGGTGTTTCGGCAGGATCAAATTCTGCCACCAACTCAAACGCCGCATCGGTGTCGTTGATGTTGTTGTAAGACAGTTCTTTACCTTGGTGCTGGGTCGCAGTTGCCACGCCAGGACGGTTTGACCCATCTGTGTAGAACGCCGCAGATTGGTGCGGGTTTTCACCGTAACGCAAAGTTTGCTTGATTGTGCCAGCAAAAGCACGACGACGCGGAGCCGCTTCGCCAATAGCCTCAGCCATCCAGTTGGACACGGCCGCATCATAGGCGCCAGTGCGCGCATATGCGATTTGCGCCAGTTTCTGGCGGAAAGCGTAAGATGTCTGACCATCGTTGGCTTCCAATTCAGCCAGCAACGCGTCGTAATCTTCAACATCCACAACAGTCGTCACGAACCCGTGGTTCTTCGCAGAAGCGCGGATCATCGCAGGACCGCCGATGTCGATGTTTTCAATCATCTCGTCGTAGTCTGCACCACGCGCCAACGCGGCCTCGAATGGGTAGAGGTTTACAACCAACAAATCGATGCCGCCGATGTCGTGCTCATCCATGGCTTTGACGTGATCGTCGTTGTCGCGCAGCGCCAAAAGGCCACCGTGCACTTTTGGGTGCAGTGTTTTCACACGGCCGTCCATCATCTCAGGAAAGCCGGTTACGTCGGCCACATCTTTAACCTCAAGACCAGCATCGCGCAGCGTCTTGGCGGATCCGCCAGTGGACAACAGCTCCACTCCACGCGCAGCCAGTGCTTTGCCAAGGTCAACAAGACCCGTTTTGTCAGAAACAGAAAGAAGCGCGCGGCGCACCGGATAAAGATCAGTCATCAAGAGGTCCCCAGAGTGGCAGTCATTCGGGTGATCCAGCAAGCCAGATCACAGTTCAGATCAGGTCAAAATATCTTCGTCTCGTTCAAGATCTCGCAAAGCAGACGGCGTACCCCGCGCCTTGGCAAGACTCCAACGGACGCGCGTCGCATAATCCATTGCGGCGGCAGATAGAACCACTTGTTTGCATCCACGCGGCTTTAATCGGTCTTTTTCGAGATAAACTGAGCTTTCCACGCTCAATTTCGCCGATCCGTCGTGCTCAAAGACCCAAACTTCACCAGATTTGAGCAAAATGGCGACCGTGCCGTCCTCCACGTTATGCTCGACAGCCACGTCTGGATGCAGGTGAAACCGAATGCGAAACGGTACGCCCTGACGTGTCACTTTATCCGTCATCAAATCAAACTGTGCTTCGTCCGCACTTGTAATGGTCGCAAGCGTATCTTCGCCAACTATGCCCCGCCCGTCTGTGCTCAAGTCGATCTTGCGAATGTGGGTTAGGCCGTGTGTCGGGGTATATCCATTGTGTGCCGCGACAAACCCAATGACCGCTTCAGACGTGTGTGTTTCCAACCGCACGCTTTGTGGCACATCGATCAAGAACTCTCGGACACGGCCCCCGATCAATTGCCGTGTGCCCAAGCGCGATGACGAAAAGCCTTCAATGGCAAGTGTGGAATGAGATGGCGTGGCTCGCCCAGCGCGCCGCCAATCATCCCCAAAGTTCGTACCAGCACCGCAATTCACGATCAAAGGTCGCCGCCCAGACGTGAGCTCAAACGCCAGTGTCGAGGCATGCGCATCAATGGAATGTTCGCCAGTGACAGGTGGCGCGACATCAGTGATCACCGACGTGCGGCCCGCAGAAAGACGCACAAAACCCATGTGAGGCTCCGCCGAAGGTCGCTGCGTGTTGCCGGAACTGGCCAGTGCGTAATCAAGCCGCCCTTCCAATCCGCGTCCGCCACCATGAAACCGCGCAAGACTGCCGTCAGAGTGCCTGAGCGTGCGCAACACTGGCGCGATTCTATCGATTGTCTGGACAAGCGCCGCATCCGCCATCAGGCCCGCATCGGACAATGCACCAGCCGTCCACGTAAGAAGCGTAAAGATCTCCAACAGCTCTTCTGGGTTGCGCGACGGAACGGCACCAGTGTCATCGATATGCGCAGAGCATGCACGGGCCAACGCGTGAACAGCCGGTTCAACATGACGCTGCATGCCATGCAAGGACAGTGATGCGTAAATCAGACCTGCCAAGGCCTCAAACCGCGGCAATCCCGTGGGCACCGTGTGCCATCTGCGAGACAAAAACAGGGTTTGTTGCGCAAGCGATGTATAAAATGCATTCGCAACAGCCTCAGGCTGCTCAGACAGACAGAATGATGAGTGGTTGATCCAGCGTGTCAGTCGCCGGCCTGTCAAATCTGGCCGCCACCCCCGTCCAGAACCACGCCCATAGCGCTCAAGCCAAAGCAATATCCAGTCCTGCGCATGACCTCGGGCGATATCATCGCCCACCGCCGCCAAATCATCGAGCCACGCAAAGCCTTGAAGCTCGTCCACGAAATCGTCGGTGACGTCGTTCAAGTCCCAAATCGCGACGGATTGCGCCTCGATCAACTGGCCCGCGAAAAGAAAGTTGCCAGCGTTGAGCTGCCGCCCTTTGGCGTATGATCCAATTGATTTCGGCTCAGGCTGAGACACAAATGCGGTCGTCACCGACGCGCGCGCTGCGCGCCACGCATGAAACCTGTTCATGCGGCGGGTCATTTTTGCGCGCCAATTTCCGGTTTGCGACATGATCTGCCTGCCTCACCCTGCATTGCTCAAGGCTTATGTGCTCTGCATTATGAATACAGGCTACAACAGATTCTGTCATTGAAGATTTGTCAGAGGTCTAGGACTGGCGGAAAACCGTAACAAAGAACCCGTCCATACCGCCTTGCTCTGCCCAAAAATCAGGACGCGTGCGCAGCCCCTCTGGACCAATCCAGTCAGCGTCCACACCGGCAATTTTCAACGCATCCAAATCAACGCGCAAATTGGGGTGACGTTCCAATGCATCTCGAACTTGCTCTTCGCCTTCATCGATCAACAAAGAACAGGTGCAATACACCAAACGACCATCGGGCTTCAAAAGGGTCAAAGCCCGATCAATCATGTGCTCTTGCAACTCAAACAGGCCCGGAAAGTCAGACCCGTCTTTGGAGTAGGGCAAATCTGGGTGGCGTCGAATCGTGCCCGTAGCCGTACAAGGCGCATCCAACAAAATCGCGTCAAACGCTTCGCTTTCAAATTCAAGCGCGTCTTGCACCACAGGAATCGCAGGCAAATAGCAGCGCTGAAGATTCTCTACCAACCGTTTCATACGGCTTTCGGACACATCCAAAGACGTCACTTCCGCACCAGCAGCCGACATTTGCAGGGTTTTACCACCGGGTGCGGCGCACATATCCAGCACGCGTTCTCCTTTTTGCGCGTTCAAAATACGCGCGGGCAAAGCGGCTGCAGCATCTTGAACCCACCAATCGCCCTCTTCAAATCCGTGAAGTTTTGTCACCTGAGCGCCATCTGGCACCCGCACAGACCCCGTAGGCAAAAGCGTCGCGTTCAAGTTTTGCGCAGTTTTTGCGGCATCCGCTTTAGACGTAACATCCAATGGCGCGCCCTTGGCATGGGCTGCTTCGATCGCTGAAACCACTTCTTTGCCGTAATCCGCCAGCAATGGCTTGCGCAGCCATTTGGGCATCATCGGCACAGGCAAGCTGTCCCATTTCGCGGCATCATCAGTGACTTTTCGCAAAACGGCGTTTACCAAACCCTTGAAATGGCTTGATTTTGCGCGCTCCTGCATCAATGACACATAAGAATTTACCACACCATGCGATGCTTCACTCGCACCACAAATTTCATAAACACCTAGGCGCAGCGCATTCATCACATGTGGCGCTGGGCGTTTGGACAGGTGCGGCCCCAACATGCGGTCACTGCGATCCATCGCGCGCAACGCCTCAGTCACCAAACGTTGCGCGCGCGCGCGTTCGCTTGGATCTAGACGCTCGGTCTTTGAGGGCAAAACTTCGGACAGCAGCCGTTTTTCAACGGTCACGGCATCAAGAAGCGCGAGGGCAGCACGGCGCGCATCAAGGCCCGCGTCTTTTGGAGATCTTGTTTTCATGGCTTTGCCTCGTATATCACTCTCATGAACCGAACAAGGATTTCCCGATGACCGACGAAACGTCAAAGCCGCAAACGCGTGATATTAGCCACCTTCCAGCAGCCGCCCAGCGCGCGCTCGCCGAAGCAGAAGAGCGCCGCGCAGCACAGGAAGCCAAACTTGCCGCGATGCCGCTTGAACTTGGCGGCCGTGAAGGCCCAGAGCCCGTGCGCTTTGGTGATTATGAGAAAAAGGGAATCGCTGTCGATTTCTAAGCGGTCGCCCTTAGCGAAGCTTAAACATGGCAGAATCACCGGCGCCGCGATCAGAGGTAAACCGAATCCGGTCGCCGCGCGCCGTGACCAACTGACAATTTGGCCCCAAATCTTCGTCTCCAAAGAAAAGGTCGCGGCAAAAGTAACCCGCATCCCAGCGCCACTGACCAGTGACATCTTTGCCAAAAGCACGCCCGCGAATGTCACCAGAGGGCGCCACCGTCAATTTGATACCAAAACGGGTTAGTTGACGCCCCTCGACGACCTCAACAAACTCCGTCAGCGAAGTGAGACGTTGCATATCCTGTGCGGCCAGAGGCGTCGCACTGAACAGCAATCCACCAAGAAAAAACATACGCAGCATGCGCCACCTCTTTACGTCAACTAAAGAGGTGTACGTGCAAAAACGCAAATTGGATCAAATTTTAGAGGCTACGGCCCAAATCCAAGTCCCAGCACATCCATCATGTCGTACTCGCCAGGCTTTTGGGTTTGACCCCAAAGGGCTGCTTTCAAAGCGCCTTTGGCGAACAATGCACGATCTGACGCCACATGGCGCAGGATGATCCGTTCGCCATCGCCCAAGAACATCACGTCGTGTTCGCCGACAATGTCGCCTCCACGAATGGCAGAGAAACCGATGTCACCGCGTGTACGCGCGCCTGTGATGCCGTCGCGGCCCGAATCTGACACATCCGCCAGTTTCACCCCGCGCCCTTCGGCAGCAGCTTCACCCAGCATCAACGCCGTGCCAGACGGCGCGTCGACTTTGCGGTTGTGATGAGATTCGACAACCTCAATATCGAAATCGGCATCCAATGCTTGAGCAACCATTTTGGTAAGCTTTGTCAAAAGGTTGACACCCAACGACATGTTGCCTGCACGCACAATCGTACAGTGATGTGCCGCAGCACCAAGCTTCGCGATGTCATCCTCGGTCATGCCGGTTGTGCCAATCACGTGCACGCAGCGCGCCTGAGCGGCCAAGGCCGAAAACGCCACAGTGGCGGCGGGGGCGGTGAAATCGATGACAGCTTGTGCCTGCGCAAAGGCTTCAAGCGCATCGTCAGTTACGATCACGCCATTTGGCATGCCGCCCATGGCCTCACCCACATCGCGGCCAACCCAGTCATGGCCACTGCGCTCTACGGCGCCAACCAGTTTGCACTTGTCGGACCCCATAACAGTGTTAATCAACATCTGACCCATGCGGCCTGATGCTCCTGTGATCACGATACCTGGTAGATCGGTCATTTTGGGGCTCCTGTGCTTTGATTTAGGGCGTGGTTTAACGCGCTCGAAACAGTTTGGCAAAGCCTCGCTTGCAAGAACGGCCAATCACGACTATTTCGCATCTATGGCTAGACGTACAAATTCAGGCGGACAATCAGGTTCGCACCGCACCCTTCGCGTTGGCGAAGCAATTCGCCGCCGCTTGTCGGAGATGTTCGCACGTGGTGAAATTCACGATCCTGCGATCACTGCGCTGTCGATCACCGTTGGTGAGGTCCGCGTGACCAACGACATGCGTATCGCAACGGTCTACATTATGCCGCTTGGTGGTGAAGGTGCCGCAGAAGCCCTTGAAGCGATGCGTCGCCGTCAAGGTTTGATCCGCCATCACGTCGCCAAAGCCCTGACAATCAAGCACATCCCAGAACTGCGCTTTGAACTTGATGACACCTTTGATCGTATGGACGCCACGCGTGAGTTGTTCAAAGACGAGCGCATTCAGCGTGATCTCGAAAAGAACGACACTCCAGAGACGGACGAAGAAGAATAATGGCGCGGACTAAAAAAGGCCGTGCTGTTCACGGTTGGCTCATTGTCGATAAGCCTGCCGGCATGACATCCACTGCGGTTGTAAACAAAGTGAAATGGGCGTTGGACGCGCAAAAAGCGGGCCACGCTGGCACCCTTGACCCCGAAGCCACAGGTCTTTTGGCTGTAGCCTTGGGTGAAGCTACAAAGACCGTGCCCTACATCACCGACGCATTGAAATGCTACCGATTCTCAGTGCGTCTCGGGCAAGCCACGAACACAGACGACACCGAAGGCGAAGTGATTGCAACCAGCGATCTGCGCCCAACTGACGCTGAAATCGAAGCCGCACTTCCACAATTCGTTGGCGACATTCAGCAAGTGCCACCTAAGTTCTCCGCCGTTAAAATCGACGGGCAGCGCGCGTATAAACTGGCGCGCGAAGAAGAAGACTTCGAGATCGCCGCACGCCCGCTCTACGTTGACGAAATGCTGATGATTGAGCGTACTGATACAGACCACGTCTTGCTGGAAATGACCTGCGGAAAGGGCGGCTATGTGCGCTCTATCGCGCGCGATTTGGGCGAATCCTTGGGCTGTCACGGCCACGTTGAATGGCTGCGCCGCGAATGGTCCGGTCCGTGGGAAACAGACGATGGCGTCACCATTGACGTTATCAACGAACTGGCCAAAACCGAAGAACTCGACGACTACATTTTACCGGTATCAGAAGGCCTTGGTGGATTGCCAGAACTGCAAGCGACTGCCGAGGGTGCTGCCAAGTTGAAAAATGGCAATCCTGGCATGGTGCTCACTGGCGCTGAATACGGTGATGAGGTTTGGGTGTCATACGGCGGTCAACCTGTTGCCGTGGGTGTTTACAAATCTGGTGAAGTGCACCCAAGCCGCGTATTCAATCTGTAAGGGCGACGTGATGATGGGTTGGAGTGTCGACACATGATCACGCGCACGCACACCAAAGGCGATGCGCCATCAACGGCGGTCTATTCAGACTGCGAACGTTACCGGTACGCATTGACCCGCGTTTGGGATCCATTGGGGTCCAAAGTGCTTTTTGTGATGCTCAACCCCTCGACCGCAACCGAAGTGCAAAACGACCCTACGGTAGAGCGCTGCGAACGGCGCGCGCGCACCTTGGGGTATGGAGCATTTTGCGTCACGAACATCTTTGCATGGCGCGATACTGACCCACGAAAAATGCGGGCAGCCAGTGACCCTATCGGATCGGAAAACGACAAAACGATCGTCGATTTTTCCGAATGGGCGGACACAATTATTTGCGCTTGGGGCACCCATGGGGAACACCTTGAACGCGGCAAGCACGTCGAGGTGCTCCTGCGAGAAACTGGTCACCCGCTCTATCATTTGGGGTTGTCGAAGGCAGGGCACCCAAAGCACCCGCTCTATATCGCCTACAGTGAGCAGCCAAGGCCTTGGCAAGTCGGTGGCGCTCTTTAAGCGGTAAAATCCAAAATCACATCGCTTGCCGTTGCGTTCGGCGCCCCATGAAGAACCGCGACGACATCGCCGTTTACAGTGACCTGCGCCGCTAAACCGTCATCTGTTGGCGAGACCTCGATGTCAAAATTTCCAGACTGTTCGGCCTCAGCAGGCAGGCTGATACGAATGATGTCCTCCCCTTGAGAAAAGTCCGTAATCTCTGCAAAATTTGTGCCAGCGCCTTCAATCGAAGTGATCCAAAACGTGTCATCACCCGCGCCGCCTTCAGCGGCATCTTGAGTATCTATCAGCAAAGTATCATCGCCTGCACCGCCGGACAGCGTATCAGAGCCGGCGCCGCCAATAAGAGCTTCCGCGGCATCACCGCCGACCAATTGGTCATCCCCCGCACCGCCACTCAAAAGATACTCCGATCCAAGATCGCTGCCGCCATAGATGGTATCATCGCCTGCACCCGCATCAACAATTGCGGTGCCTTCACCCGCGAAGATGGTGTCATTTCCATCCCCCGCCTGAACAATCGCAGCATGGTCACCAAGCACAATTGTGTCAGCAGCGTCGCTGCCTTGAACCTGATGCAGTGGGTAGTCCGTCTCGATTGAAACTGTGTTGCCAGACGTCACAATAGAAGCGTCCGAACCGCCTTCAAGCGGGTCGTTGTTCAGCACCAGAGCCTCGTCGCCTTCTGCCATATTGTGTGTGAAAATTTGGCCATCGTCATCGGGTGAATTCGGCGTCAAGACAGGACCATCTGGATCCTCAGACCCATTGGGAACCGCAGGATCTTCAGGATCATTGGGCGCAATGATGGGGCCATTCGACCCGTCATCTGGAGTCGGAATTGCAGGGTCTTCTGGGTCATTTGGATCGAGCGCGTGAAAATCCGCAAGCTCCGACAGCCCATACAGCTCTTCTTCGCCCGTGTCTTGAGACGTAATACCTATTTCGATGCTGTCTTCAGGCATAGTTGTTATGCCAAGAAAATTTAGGGTCGTCTCTACGCCCTCCGAAACATAGCTCAGGCTGACACCAATGGGCTCTCCAGTGTTGTCTTGCAGGGTTTCAGAAATAAATTCGCCGCTCCCATCGTCCGTGAGATGAAGCGTGATTTTGTCTTCGTCGGTATCAAAATTTTCGAACAAGGTCTCAGCGCCATTGGAAACCAATTCGTGATGTGAGGCCTGAGAATCTTCAAGGGTGCCCTCCTCGGCCTGCCCAAGGGCAATATCAAACACGTCGGGCCCGATGTTTTCTTGTGACACGGCCTCTTCGTTTTGATCAGAGACGTCGTTGGCGCCTTGCTCATCGTCGGTCTCGCTCTCATCTTCGTTGAAAATGAAAGCTGCTGGTAGAATACCCAGAAGTGCTAGCGCCCAGAGCATGCTTAACCTCACCATTAATTTCTGCAATACTCATATCACGTGCGCCAGATACGCCGAAGAACATAATAAAAACATTTTGATTTAAAGCGTTGTTAGTAAATGATTAATTCGAGGCACAAACCCCAAAAGCGGACATCATACCCATGGACACTTCGACACAGACTCTAGCGAATGAACTCGAAGCTTTGCGCAAAGAGGTAACGCTGCTCAATGGGCATCGCTTTGTGCGGTTGCACGATTCCACGTGGCGGTTGATGTGGTTTAACTTCTTGCGTGGACTGGCTTTTGGGTTCGGATCGGTGGCAGGTGCGACCATCGTTGTGTCTATCGTCGGGTACTTTTTGAACCAAATCGAAGTGGTGCCAATCATCGGCGAATGGGCCAAACAACTGGCCTCGGAAATCATGGCCCTGCCCCCTGCGTCCGATCCCACATCGCCGCCAAATTAGACCAATGCGCAAAAAACTTTCCTTTTGCACAGAATCCGCCTATACGCCCACATCCCCATAGAAATATGGGGTGATTCATGGGCCTTGCTGGACGACATCCCGGCTCGTGCCGTCTTCGTACCCTAACCTTATAAAGGAGACCCCGATGTCGATTACTGCAGAAGATAAAGCACGCATCATGAAAGAATTCGCGACCAAAGAAGGTGACACTGGCTCACCCGAAGTTCAGGTTGCTATCCTTT
Organism: Pacificibacter sp.; assembly: GCF_039769035.1. Lineage (NCBI taxonomy): Bacteria > Pseudomonadati > Pseudomonadota > Alphaproteobacteria > Rhodobacterales > Roseobacteraceae > Pacificibacter > Pacificibacter sp. Next base: position 32,268 of record NZ_JBDMZG010000146.1, on the reverse strand, counting down.
CCTCACGCATTGCTACGCTCACTGAGCACTTCAAAACACACAAAAAAGACAACCACGGTCGCCGTGGCCTGTTGATGATGGTTGCGCAACGCCGCAAACTTCTCGACTACGTCAAAGGCAAAGACGCCGCACGTTACCAGTCGCTCATCGAGCGCCTCGGCCTGCGTCGCTAAGCTTTTCGCACAGCGATTTGTGATCAGATCTATTCTGAGAAAAACGCGTCCCTCGGGGCGCGTTTTTTGCTTGTTTTGACCCGAAACCCCTTACCCCACCGCGCGTTGCAAAAGGCCGTCACGCAAAACCGTGTTTGCAAGTCTTACACAACATTGTGGCGCGCGTTTGCAAAAGTTTAAAGCTTTCAGCCCACCTCACTTTACATGTTTTAAAGGTGGTTTTGTGGGGTTTTGGGCGCGAACGGACCACGGACGGCACCGAGGAGTGTTGTGTAAGTATGGGTGGATTGCGGACTTTAGTTCCTTAGGCGGGAAACGGATGTTCGCTGCGCTCTATACCAATTTCCGCCAAGCGGATTTTGCTGCCGTTCGCTGTAGTTCTGCCTATGGCCGCTATCAGCGCAAAGCCGATCGATACCTTGAAGCTCATGCTCGGTCAGCAAAGCATTGCTCGGTGCCGGCCCCTGAAACCAAACGGGGCGACAAAAGCGTTGCGATGCTACTCCGCCGGATTGCGGGCCGTCTCTAATATGGCTCCAAGAGCTTCAATTATGGCTTCGTTCTGTAACTTTTGCTGTTGCAGAAGCTGGTCGATTCTTTGTAACAGCGCGGTGTTAGTTTCGCCCGTCGAGTTGACTGAATCTGCAACAGCTGCGGCAGTTTCCGCTTGCGCAGCTTGGTAGCTTGTGAGGTCCGCTCCCAAAGCAGTCTGTAGCTCATCGATTTCGCCACGAACGCTGGCGAGCGCAGCATCCATTGCAGCGGTGTCTTGAGGCACGCGCCTAAACTCTGTGTAGAAGATCTGTCCCACTGAGAAAAGTACGGCGAAAATACCGACCCAAATTGCCTTGTTCGCTGCTCTGCTGTTGTTTTCCGCTTCGGTCGAGAATTTTTCAAGGAACTCCACCGATGCAACCTGAAGCCCAGTCATTATTTGGAGAGCATTCTCTCCAAATCCAACTAGGTTCTCTAGTCGCTCGGTCATGTCGCCGAGGCGGTCATTAGTCTCGTGAATTGGATTCGGCGGTGGGACAAAAAGTTTAGGCGACGGTTCTAAAATTTTTAGCTTTGGGCTGTAATAGCTTTCAAGTCCCCTGTTTTGCTTGAGAAGGTCTTCGCTAACTCTTCTAATTCCAGAGTTCTTGCTGCCCAGAAGTCCACCAAGGCTGCTATTCAGCTTTGAAAGCATGTCGCGTCTTTTTTCGCTCTGTTTCTTGTTTTCGCCTTCTAAGACTTGGAGAAAAAATTCTGCGTCCGATTGATCTTCCGATTTTTCTAACTTGTCCGTCGTGCCCAAAGAGTTGTCATGCTCTAAAAATTCACGTGAAAAACTGTTAATATCTTCGTCGGTAAATGCGGCAAGATCTTCTTCGGTCGGTTCCGTTGAGGTGCTGTCGTCATCTTCTTGATTGTCGTTATGGGTTTTGCACATCACGCTGATCAGTGCGCGGACCGCCTCGATGGAATCTGCTATTTCGCCGGAGGAATACTTTTCGACCTGGACCGCCGCGTTCACAGAGTAGAAATAAACGTCCCAGTCTCCTGCAGTTTCAGATCGAAAAACCCATTGGGGCGTATTTGGAATCTTAAAATCAGCTATTGCCATTACTGCCCCCTGTTACGCGTTCCCGAGTGTTTTCTATCACATTAGGCGTTGGTTGAAAGGTCATCTTTCGTGATCCACTCCTGCAAAAAAGCCGCCGTTCGCACACGCCGCAGCATTCGACACTATGTGCTAAAAGCTGACATTCGCTGCAATGTGTATCAGTGGCAGCTTCAGGGCCGAAAATATCATTCGCCTAATCCCTGCCCCCTATCGCATCGCTCTTTGCTTTGGCCAGAGCAACCACAGCCCCAAACACCCAACCTCAGCCAAACCCCGAAGCCGCTTCGAACATCTATCGGATTTGCGCTTTGGGTGGTGGGGATGGTTGTGATGTTTTGGGGCAAAACCCCTTCAGATATGCGCAAATATATAGATCTCTTCCCAAACACAGGAAATTCGTGTATGGCCCGTCTATCTGAGACGTAGCGCGATGATCCCCGCGCTGTGAAGAATGATAGAGGGATCGGCGGCAATGGGGCCGCTATATATCACGGGAGACCTGACAGGGGTCAGGGTGCTCCCAATTAGGATGCTGAATTCATGTTCAATGAAGTTAAAAAATCAATCCAGTGGGGCGAAGAAGAGCTTACACTGGAAACCGGTAAAGTTGCGCGTCAGGCTGACGGCACAGTGATCGCCACTTTGGGTGAAACATCTGTCATGGCCAACGTGACCTTTGCCCGCAAACAAAAGCCTGGTCAGGATTTCTTTCCTCTGACTGTGCACTACCAAGAGAAATACTACGCGGCTGGTAAAGTCCCAGGTGGTTTCTTCAAACGCGAAGCACGCCCAACTGAAAAAGAGACTTTGACAGCGCGTCTTATCGACCGTCCGATCCGTCCTTTGTTCGTTCCAGGCTTCAAAAACGAAGTTTTGGTGATGTGTACAGTTTTGTCACACGATCTTGTCAACGACCCTGACGTTGTTGCGATGATCGCGGCTTCTGCTGCTTTGACAATCTCTGGCGCGCCGTTCCGCGGCCCAATCGCTTGTGCGCGTGTTGGTTTTGAAGATGGCGAATACATCTTGAACCCAACTGTCGACGACATGCAGGACCTGCGCAACAACCCTGATCAACGTCTTGATCTGGTTGTGGCTGGTACCAAAGACGCCGTGATGATGGTTGAATCTGAAGCTTACGAGCTGAACGAAGAAGAAATGCTCGGCGCTGTGAACTTTGCCCACGAGCAAATCCAACCTGTGATCGACTTGATCATCGACTTGGCAGAAGATGCTGCCAAAGAGCCATTCGATTTCCAAGCACCTGAGTACTCTGAATTGTCTGCTGCTGTTGCAGCGGCGGGTTCTGACGCGATGAAAGCGGCTTACGCGATCACCGACAAACAAGAACGTGTTGCGGCGGTTTCTGCTGCGAAAGAAGCGATCTTGGCGACATTGACCGAAGAGCAGCTTGAAGATGCGAACCTCGGTTCCGCTTTGAAAGGCCTTGAGTCTTCCGTTTTGCGCGGCGTTGTTGTGCGCGAAGGCAAACGTATCGACGGTCGTGCGCTTGATCAGATCCGTCCTATCGTTTCTGAAACTGGTATTTTGCCACGCACACACGGTTCTGCCCTGTTCACACGCGGCGAAACACAAGGTTTGGTTGTGACCACATTGGGCACAGGCGATGATGAGCAATTCATCGACGCCTTGCACGGCAACTTCAAATCCAACTTCCTGTTGCACTACAACTTCCCTCCCTACTCTGTGGGTGAAGTTGGTCGTGTGTCTGGCCCAGGTCGTCGTGAAATCGGTCACGGTAAACTGGCATGGCGCGCGCTTCAGGCTGTATTGCCTGCTGCAACTGATTTCCCATACACAGTTCGCGTTGTGTCTGAGATCACTGAATCAAACGGTTCGTCTTCAATGGCGTCTGTTTGTGGTGGCTCCTTGTCCATGATGGATGCGGGCGTTCCGCTCAAATCCGCTGTGGCTGGTGTTGCTATGGGTCTGATCATGGAAGACGATGGCGAATACGCTATTTTGTCTGACATCTTGGGTGACGAAGATCACTTGGGCGACATGGACTTTAAAGTGGCGGGTACTGAAAACGGTATCACATCTTTGCAAATGGACATCAAAATCGCGGGCATCACACCTGAGATCATGGCAAAAGCCTTGGCACAAGCCAAAGAAGGCCGTTTGCACATCTTGGGCGAAATGAACAAAGCTTTGTCCGGCGCGTCTTCTTTCTCTGAGCACGCGCCTAAGATTGAGACCATGCAGATCCCAACGGACAAAATCCGTGAAGTGATCGGTTCCGGTGGTAAAGTGATCCGCGAAATCGTTGAAACATCCGGCGCAAAAGTCGACATCAACGACGAAGGCATCATCAAAATCGCATCCTCCGATGCGGCTGCGATCAAAGCTGCCTACGACATGATCCACTCCATCGTGGCAGAGCCTGAAGCCAACAAGATCTACAAAGGTAAAGTTGTTAAAGTCGTCGACTTTGGCGCCTTTGTGAACTTCTTCGGCAAACGCGATGGTCTTGTGCACGTGTCTCAAATCGAGAACCGTCGCTTGAACCACCCATCTGACGTGCTCAAAGAAGGCCAAGAAGTGTTCGTGAAACTCTTGGGCTTTGACGACCGCGGCAAAGTGCGTTTGGCGATGAAAATGGTTGATCAAACAACTGGCGAAGAAATCGTTGAAGAGAAAAAAGAAGACTAAGCTCTTTAGTCTTTAAGTTGTGATAAGCCCCGTTGGAAACAGCGGGGCTTTTTGTTTGGCCACGTTTAGGTTGCGGCCCTCAAGGCGCTACTCGTAATAGCCAAATGACACTGAAAAAATACGATGGCAGATATGCGCGTATTGAACGCCATTTAAAAAGTTCTTCTCGTAACCCGACCCAGAATGGGCATAGAATCGTCTTGCTGAGCTACAACCATAAGCGGTAATAACAGCCAGAAGCTGGGCATTGTTTTTGCGCCAGTGGCGCAAATTTCAGGCGCTCACACGAGAAAGATAAAAACATGAATGAACTCTTGTCGCTAGTCATTAACTTGGATGGATCAGATCAGCGCTGGGCGGATGCCTCATCACAATTGGATGCTGCGGGACTCAATTTTGAGCGCCTCGCTGCAGTTGATGCGCGCGGAAAGTCCCCCGAAAGCTTTGCCCAATATGACGAAAAGCGTGCGGTTGATTTTTATGGCCGCGCTATGACGGGCGGCGAAATAGGCTGCTACCTAAGTCACCTTAAATGCGCCAAACGTTTGCTAGACAGTGACTGCGACTATGCACTGGTCCTTGAAGACGACGTCGTGCTTGCAGAGAATTTTACGCAAATTCTTCAGAAGTTGATCCAAAACCTTGACGCTGGTGTCGCCCCCGACTGGGAGCTGATCAACCTTGGCCGCCATGGGCACAAACTGAAGACGCCTGTTTCGGACATTTGTGGTCACAGCTTGGAACACGCTTTTTATTTTCCGGTGACCACCACCGCGCTTTTGTGGTCTCGAAAAGGTGCGAAAGCATTTTATGACTCACGGGACACCATCTATGCCCCCGTTGATCACTATTTTAGAAAAATGTTTTCGCAACGCGGGACCGGCTTTGCCCTAAATCCGCCATGCGCAATCCCATCTGGCGCCGAAAGCGAAATCGACAACGCAGTTCTTGCTCGGAACCGAATTCCCCGAACGCCAGCCTACTTTTGGTCGGAATTCAAACGCCAGTCGAAGAATTACGCGAACGCTTGGAAACACAAAACGCTATCTGAACGCTTGTCTTCCAGAAAATTTCAATAACCAAACGCCTCGTAGTCTTTGGCATATAACGCCTCAATCTTTTTCACCTGCATCGCTGATGGTGAAAACTGGCTGGGTCTAGACGCGTTCTCGCGCTTTCCGAGAGCCCCACTGTCACGCGGGAACATAAACCCAATATCTTTGAACACCGCCTGCATATCAGCATTATAGTTTTCAAGCTTGCAGATACGATCGTAGAGAATATCTGGATACCCAAGGTTGAGTGTCTGCAAGCGAAAGTGCGGATCAGTCAAAATAAGGTTCTGTGTGAAGGACAATTCAATCAACCTTAGAAAGCTGTCAAAGTTGTCTTCCATGGGTCCTCCGTCAACGAACCCCAATTTTCGGATGGCACGACTATACTTCGGATAGTGCCCATTTTTTTTGTCTATGAAAAAGTTTTTAAAACAAGAGACGGCCCGCTTTAAAGGGTCGCGAACGATTGAAAAGACGTAAGTCTCTGGACTATTCAATGCAATTAAAGCGTCATCAAAGTATGATAAACCCCTATGAAGACCTGCATCGCCCCCATGGATAGCGCCTTCATAACGATTGCCCCGCGAGTATTCATAGATCAGATGGGATGCAGACGTGCAGCCCGCCTTTGAGTTTTGGACAAAAAGCAGCTTCCGATCATCACTCATAACGATGTGAGGAATGATGGTCTGAAGGGGCATCGCACTGGCTGCGATCTTTGCCTTGGTTTTGTATCGTTCGGAAAACGGCGCAAGCATCCGATATTTGAACGGGTGCAAGGGTTTTTGCATTTGAATTTTGGGCATGAATTAGTCTCTTACCTGCACAAGGTGGTCATCAGAAATGGTGCAGAGTGACCTTTAATTCCTAGAGCCGCGGTTGCCAACACGGAAACATCATTGAACAGAAAACCCCACCAATAGGCAGGGTTTTCTTCGTTTCAGTGCGCGAAATTTACGCAGGGTCTTTGGCCATCCGCAGGTAAGGCAGTTTGATATCAAGCGCGCCGTATTTGGCTTCTGCTGCTTCATTATCAAGCGACAAGGCCACCACAACGTCTTGGCCTGTCTGCCAATTCGCAGGCGTCGCCAATGGTGCGCCGAATGTCTTTTGCAACGCATCCAAAGCCCGCAGAACTTCGGCAAAGTTGCGGCCCACAGACATTGGGTATGTCATGGTCAATTGCAGCTTTTTGTCAGGCGAAATGATGAAGACAGAACGCACAGTGGCGCTGTCAGCAGGTGTACGACCATCGGGCATGTAGGCGTCTTCTGGCAGCATATCAAAGGCTTTCGACACCTTCAGATCACTGTCCGCGATGATCGGGAAACCAGCAGCCGTGCCGGCAAAAGATTCGATGTCTTTCTTCCAGCCTTTGTGCTCTTCCACGCCGTCCACAGACACGCCGATCACCTTGGTGCCACGCGCCGCCCATTCGTCGGCCAACTGCGCAACCGCACCGAATTCAGTGGTGCACACTGGCGTAAAATCTTTGGGGTGAGAGAACAAAATCGCCCAGCTATCGCCAATCCAATCGTGAAATGAAATCTCACCTTGATCGGTTTGAGCGGTAAAATTTGGAACAGTAGAATTGATGCGCAGACCCATGTGGAGCCTCCCTTACAGATGTGTATTTATCCTTCAAACATAAGGGTTCGCTGCGTCATTGAAAGACATCAATGCAAGAAAGAATAACGTTCTGTAACTTGGTCCCGCGTTAGAACGGGCACTTCGCGGAATAGCTCATACCAGCACCGCCATCAGGGTGACGGAATTTCAAGTTCTCGGAATGCAGCATCAAACGCGGCGCATCACGGGCCTCACCTGTCGCATAAAGCGGATCGCCAATGATCGGATGCCCCAAGTGCAGCATATGCACACGCAGCTGATGTGACCGGCCTGTGTGAGGATACAAACGCACACGCGTGCCGGTTTCATCATAGCGCTGCACCCGCCAATCGGTCTGCGCCGCGCGCCCTGTTTCATGGCAGATCTTTTGCAAAGGACGGTTTTCCCAATCGACGATAATGGGCTGATCCACCGTGCCCGTCTTTTCCTCAAGCCGTCCCCATATGCGCGCTACATATGTCTTTTTCGTGCGGCGCTTTTCAAACTGCTGCCCGATGTGTTTTTGCGCATGTGGCGTCAAAGCAAAGACCATCACCCCGCTCGTGTCACGATCAAGACGATGAATCAGCAAAGCCTCTGGAAAGACTTTCAAAATCCGCGCCATCAAACAATCAGACAGATGCTCCCCCTTGCCCGGCACTGACAAAAGACCAGCGGGCTTATCGACAATCAAAATTTGATGGTCGGCATGAATGACAACCAAAGGGTCGTGGGGGGGATTATATGTATCGCTCATGCGCAGCCGATAACATGTTCATTCGGTTTGGCCAACGCGTTTGGCCTTTATTCACGCGCGCCGCGCTAAAATCATCGCGCAATATCTTTGTGTGAGTAGTTAAATTTCTATGTATCTTTTCGCATTTGCGCAGGCGCTTTGCGACCGATGAAAACTGGTTGGTAAGAATTCGAACATAGTCTCAAATCAAATTTGGACAAAAGGTGCACGATGAAACTAAACCACAAAGACTTTGAAGACGCGCGTCTTGTAACGGTATGCGAAAACAGAATTGACGCGGTTTGCGCTATTCAATTTAAAGACGAAATGCGCAAGCTGACGGATGAGGGGCCAACGCGCGTCATCCTTGATCTGTCACAGGTCGAATTTCTGGACAGTTCGGGCCTTGGGGCTGTGGTTGCCGCCCTCAAGGCAAAGAAACTTGAACAAACGCTGGAATTGGCCGCACTTCAACCCGCTGTCGAAAAGGTGTTTCACCTCACGCGCATGGACACCGTCTTTGTGATTCATGACAGCGCCACCACCGCAGTTGAGGGCGCTATTGATGCATCATGAGAAGTTTCCAAAGATTCCCAAACCCGCCACAGACAAGGAAGAAGCTGCGTTGCGTCTCGTTATTCCAGCCAATGAAGAAGCTGTCCGAGAAGGTCTAAGCACCATCAAGTCTGGATTGTCCGATCTCGAATTTTCCCAAGACGAATGGAGTACCCTTGAACTCGTCGTCGCAGAGGTGCTCAACAACATCGTCGTGCACGCCTATCAAGAACGCAACGATGGCATGATCGAAACCCATATGGATCATTCCAACGGGTCACTGCTGTGCAAAATCATCGACACGGGAAACCCAATGCCCGGTGGTGAGCTTCCGAACAAACCGCAAAGCGATTTGACCTGCGCGACCGAAGACCTACCAGAAGGGGGGTTTGGGTGGTTTTTGATCCGTCAACTGACCAAAGACCTAAACTATGGCCGCATGGAAGACCAAAACGTCCTCACCTTCAGGCTTAAATTCGGAGAGGCCTCGTAAACCAAAAAAGGCGGAGACCGCCTGCTCAGTTCATGTGAAAATGAAGTGGGTAGGCGCCGCCTTCAAATGGCCCAAACAACTCTTCCAAATCGGGGTGCTCAACGGGCACACCCGATTGATCGATCATCAGGTTTTGCTCTGACACATAGGCCACGTAGTGGCTTTGGTCATTCTCGGCCAAAAGGTGATAAAACGGCTGATCACGTTTGGGGCGACTGTCTTCGGGGATCGCCTCGTACCATTCTTCTGAATTCGAAAAGGTTGGATCCACGTCAAAGACCACCCCACGAAAGGGGTGCTTTCGATGGCGGACGATTTGTCCCAAGTGATATTTAGCCTGTGTCTTCAACATGACATTGCAACCTTCGTTTATCGTTATTAAGCTTTTCCAAGCACTGGTGTCCACGGTGGACAAGTAAATATTCGGGAAACTGTTTGTGAACGTCATTTTAACGGTCCTAGAAATCGTCGCTCCGGTGTTTTTTTTGGCATCTATTGGATTCATATGGGTCAAATTGGGCTACACCTACCCCATCGAATTTGTCACCAAGATGGCCATGACATTGTCTGTGCCGGCGCTCATCTTCACCGCCTTGGTCAAGGCAGAGATTGATCCCGCGGCTCTGACGAACTTATCCATGGCGGCCATTGTGGCCTACGGCTGCGTCACGCTGATCATGTATGCAGCTGTGAAAATCCTAAAACTGGAAACGCGCACCTACCTGAATCCTTTGATTTTCGGCAACGTGGGCAACCTCGGATTGCCTCTTGCCTACTTCGCGTTCGGCCAAGAAGGCTTGAGCTACGCCATCGTGGTATTTGCGGTCATGGCGATTTGGTCGTTCACCTTCGGCGTCTATGTGACCGCGGGAGGCGGATCCATCGTCAAAGCCATCAAAGAACCTTTGGTTGGCGCGACGATACTGGGGTCGATATTCTTGTGGCAAGGCTGGACGTTGCCAACATTTGCCATGAACACGCTGGAATTGCTGGGGCAAATCGCGATCCCGATCATGTTGATCACGCTCGGCGTTGCGGTGGCGCGCTTGGCGCCCAAAGGCCTTGCCCGCGCGGTCATATTGTCCCTGTTCAAAGCGGTCATTTGCACCGGAATTGCTGTCGCCGTTGGGCACCAGTTCAATTTGTTGTCCATTCCCTATGCGGTTTTGATTTTGCAAATCACAACGCCAGTTGCGGTGACATCCTATTTATTGGCTGAAAAATATGGCGCAAAAGCCGACGATGTCGCGGGATTGGTCGTCGCCTCGACAGTTTTGTCTATTTTTTACATTCCGCTGCTCCTTGCCTTTGTGGTTTGACCCAAAAATTGCTCATGCAAAAAAAATCCATTTTATGACGTCGTAAAAAACGGTAGAATTTGGAAAACAACAAATGAGAGCAGTTATGAAAAAAGGTCTTCGCACACTGGCACTTTTGGTGCTTGTTGCCGCATGCGGCAGTGGCAATTTTTCCGCACCACGCAACCTCGATAACGCTTGTTCAATCGTGAAACAGCGCCCCTCATATCTGCGCGCGATGAAATCGAGCGAGCGCAAATGGGGCATCCCTGTGAACGTGCAAATGGCGGTGCTGTACCAAGAAAGCAAATTTGTCGGCAACGCCAGAACCCCCTACAGATACGTGCTTGGCGTGATTCCGATGGGTCGTCAAAGTTCCGCCTATGGCTATGCGCAAGCGCTTGATGCCACTTGGGACGAATACCGGAAAGACCAAGGACGCTTTGGAGCAAAGCGGAATCGCATTTCTGACGCCGCCGATTTTATGGGTTGGTACATGGATGAATCGACTGAAATGCTTGGGATTTCAAAATCCGATGCGCGACGTCAATACCTTGCCTACCACGACGGTCGCGCCGGCTACAGCCGTGGCACTTACAAGTCCAAGCCGTGGCTTTTGGACGTGTCGGCGAAAGTCGAACAACGCTCACAAACTTACAAGTCTCAGCTTCAGTCCTGCGGCAAAATCTAACGCATTATTCCAGAGGTGTGCCCCTGCGGCGCGCCTCTGACCGGATGTTGAACTCTGTATCCCGCACGGTTCCGCCCAAAAGCATTTTGGTCAGTTGCACGGTGGTGGACCCGCCGCTTTCGTCATTGATCACCCATGCTTTCAGGATCGGCCTGTCGCCGAAGATCAAATCAATCGACCCATATTCTGGGTGGTTAGGGTCTTGCGCGCGCACGATCGTGTCGCCATCTTTCTCGGTATGCGACACAACCATTTTGGCGCGACTGAGATCAACGTCTTTCGCCAAAATCAAAGACAGGGGTGTTTTGCTCATCGGAAACCGCTGTGGCGGTTCGTTGGATGCAGGATCAAATATCGCAACCTGACCACCAGAGCCCAACACCAAAGGGTCGTCTTGGCCGCCATAAGAAAGACGCATCCGACCGGGACGTTTGAGCGTCAAAACACCGTTGCTCGTTGACCCATCATCGTTCATTTGCACAAAGTCCGCTTGCACAGTGCCGAGCGAATTGAGGTAGCCTGACAGCTCATTCAAAGACAGCTTTTCAGCTGCCGCAGGCAAGGCAAAACAAACAGAAGCGATAACGGGCGCAAGAGCGTAACGAAGTGTTTTCATACGCCCAACATATGCATCTTTGACGCGCAGAACAGCCATCAAGTGATCACATAAACCGGAAAACCGCGTGATGGGCAGATTACTGCTCGGGGACCAAAATATCGCGTTTACCGACATGGTTTGCGGCAGACACAACGCCCTCTTCTTCCATTTGCTCCACAAGGCCGGCCGCTTTGTTATAGCCGATCGACAGTTTGCGCTGGATGTAGGAGGTCGAACATTTACGGTCCTTGATCACGATCGCAACGGCGGTGTCATACAAGGCGTTTTCCACATCTGTGTTGCCACCCGTAGACAGGCCGAGCACCGCGTCGATGCTGTTTTCTTTGTCAGAAGGCGGACCTTCGACCACACCACCGACATAGCTAGGCGGACCATATGACTTGAGGTAGGAGACGATCTTTTCGACTTCTTCATCTGAACAGAATGGCCCGTGAACGCGGGTGATTTTCGACCCGCCGCCCATGTAAAGCATGTCGCCCATGCCCAAAAGTTGCTCGGCGCCCTGTTCACCAAGAATGGTGCGGCTGTCAATTTTCGAGCTCACTTGGAACGAAATACGGGTTGGGAAGTTGGCTTTAATCGTACCGGTGATCACGTCAACTGACGGACGTTGTGTCGCCATAATGATGTGAATGCCAGAGGCACGCGCCATCTGTGCGAGGCGTTGAATACAGGCTTCGATTTCTTTGCCCGCCACCATCATCAAGTCGGCCATCTCATCGACGACAACGACGATGTACGGCAATGTTTCGGGCTGGAACTCTTCGGTTTCAAAGATTGGATCGCCCGTCTCATCATCAAAGCCCGTTTGAACGGTGCGCGAGAACATCTCGTCCTTGGCCAGCGCTTCTTTGACGCGACCATTATAGCCGTCAATGTTGCGCACACCCATTTTCGACATCTTGCGGTAGCGATCTTCCATCTCTGCCACGGTCCATTTCAAAGCCACAACGGCCTTTTTCGGATCGGTCACAACAGGCGACAACAGGTGCGGGATGCCGTCGTAAACGGACAGTTCGAGCATCTTCGGATCAATCATGATCATCCGGCATTCTTCCGGCGTCAGCTTGTACAGCAGCGACAAAATCATCGTGTTGATCGCAACAGATTTACCGGAACCGGTGGTACCCGCGATCAGCAAGTGCGGCATCTTCGCAAGGTTCGCAACGATGGGATCGCCGCCAATGTCTTTGCCCAAGGCCAGTGGCAACTTCATGCTGCTGTCGCCGAAACCGCGCGCAGACAGGATTTCACGCAAGACCACTTTCTCGCGGTTTTCATTTGGCAATTCGATACCAATCACGGTGCGACCTGGCACGGTGGACACGCGCGCAGACAAGGCGGACATAGACCGCGCGATGTCTTCGGCCAAACCGATAACGCGTGATGCTTTAAGACCGGGCGCGGGTTCAAGTTCGTACATGGTAACAACGGGGCCCGGACGCACAGAAACGATTTCGCCTTTGACGCCGTAGTCATCGAGCACATTTTCAAGCATGCGCGCGTTTTCTTCCAAGGCCTCATCGGACAAGGTGTATCGCTGAACCGTGGTTGCACTTTCCAAAAGCGACAATGGCGGCAGTTCGTATTCGGCCTCTTTGGGGTCAAACTTCAAAGTTGGTTGCGCCTCAGCTTGCGCCTGTTTAGAGGCGGCAGCTGGCTTGCGAACGGGGTTCTGCACAACGCGTTTGGGGTCTGGCTTGGCCACCACAGGAGGCTCATACCGCGCCGCATCGGGGGCAACATAGTCGGGCGTGTCGAGTGGCTCAGGCATGTCGAGCGCAATTTCATCATCATAGACAAGAGGCTCTGAATCCGTGGGCGCGGCAAAGGATGCGGCCTGCGGATCGTCGTTTTGAAGTTCAGTGTATGGCGTCTCATAAGAAACCGGCGCGGGTGCTTCTGGCTGCTCAAAGCGCATGGGCTTTGGACCCTTTTTGTATTTCGCAACGGCCGCCTGCGCGGCAGACAAAGGTGGCTCGACACGACCTGCACCGGGGGTAATGGCGCGCGAACCAACGCGGGCACGGGCATTCACCACATTTGAGATTTTGTTGCGAATGCGGTCATCAAAGCCACCATCAATATCTGGCTCAGGCGCGTATTCAGGCTCAACCAATTCTGGCTCAACCGGCGCCTCTTGCGCGCGTTTCAGCAAGGTTGGCATTTTCGCAAACAGACCTGATTTTTCGGCAAATTCAGCTGCGCCAGCCGGTGGCACGTCGGCTGCAGGCATCTCGGCATGGTCTTCGACCACTTCTGAGCGGAACACACGCGGCGCAGCTGCTGGCTGGTTATGATAGTCTTGCGCGGCGAATTGGTGCTGGCTTTCTTGCGCAACCCGCTGCTTTTCAGCGCGACGTTCCGCGTTCTTTTGGGCCAACATTTGACCCGTCGCAATAGAACCGCGCCCTGCTTTGCCAAGCATGTGAAGCACCAAAGCATAAAGACCCGTCAGGCCCAACAACAAGAATTTGAAACCAGTTTTGAGTTCGCTACGGGTAAAACCAGTGACGAACAACATCATCGCGCCCGCAGCAAAAAACGCGACAAATGCCAGCGCTTTCAGCGAAAATTCAGGGCCGAATGGCAACAATTGAATGAGGGCGGCCAAAACAGTATCGCCAAACAATCCGCCATGGCTTTGCGGCGCAGTGCTGGCATAGCTTGATGCGTAAATGGCCAAAAGGGCGATCGCAATCGGTGCAAAAACCACGCGGGACAAGGCACGTTCAGACCCTTGATGGCTTACAAACCGAACACCCCAAGCGGCAAAAACCACTGCGATGCCCCAAGATGCGGCCCCCACAATGATCATCAACGGGGATGCGACAGAGGCCCCAAAGCGCCCCAAAATGTTGCGCACTTCGGCGTCAGTGGCAGACAACCAGCTGGGATCTTCAGGCAAATACGATCCAAGAAGCAAAGCCATAACAAGAGCCGCACCCAAAAGTGCGACACCCACAAGTTCTTTGCTTCGGCGTTCCAAAACCGCTTGAGTTTTTCTGTCAAAAAGTGGATCGCGACCACGTGCCTGATAGGATGCCATTTTCGCCTCTTTCAATCGTACAAACAATCACGGAGCGTGATAAGCCCGCGCTGAGTCTCTTCTATTGGGGCCACCAAAGCGACCCGGATATAATTTTTGCCAGGGTTTTGTCCCTGAACATCTCGTGACCAATACGCCCCCGGAACCACCCGAACGCCTGTTTCAGTCCAGAGTTTCAATGCGGCCTCTTCCCCATCTTCGACAGGAAGCCACAAAAAGAAACCAGCATCAGGCGCATGTGCCCCATCAATGCCGGAAAACACCTCATCCGCCATATTAAGCTTGTCGACATACAGCGCGCGTGACGCCTCGACATGGGCTTCATCCGCCCAAGCGCGCGCCGACACTGCTTGAATTGGCATAGGCAGTGGCGCACCCGCATAGGCGCGCAATTGCTTGATCTGTTCGATATTTTTCGGGCCAGACGCCACAAAGCCGGACCTTAGCCCAGGCAGATTGGAGCGTTTGGACAGAGAATGGAAAATCACCACCCGCTCTGGATCTGCGCCGATATCTTTTGCAGCTTCGAGCGAGCCAACAGGGGCCTCGCCGCGAAAGATTTCGGAATAGCATTCATCGGCAAAAATCTTGAAATCGTGCTTTTCAGCCAATGCAATGAGCGTCTGCAAATAGTCACGCGGCGCGGCAACACCTTGTGGATTTGACGGGCTGCACAGATAGACAATCGTTGTGCGGTCCAACACCTCAGTCGGCAGACCTGCGTAGTCAGGCAAAAAGCCGGTTTCTTTGGTCGCGGGCACGTAAATTGGTTCTGCGCCAGATGTCACGGCGGCCACGGCATAGACTTGGTAAAACGGATTTGGGATCAAGACGACGGGCTTTTTGCCGTTCTTTTGCTCAGGCGACAGCGCGATACAGGCGTTCATCAAGCCTTCGCGTGTGCCGTTAAGCGTCATGATTTGTGTCGAAGCATCCAGCGAAACGTTGAACCTTTTTTGAACCCAATCGGCAATCGCCCCAAGCAATTCAGGCGTGCCATGGTTGGCGGGGTATTTTGCAAACAGGTCGACATTTGCAGCCATAACGTCAGCAACGAAATCGGGCATCGCATGGCGCGGCTCACCAATCGTCATATGCACGACTTCGCCCCCTGGCGCATGAGCGTCAAGAAGGGTCCGCAAACGCGGGAACGCATATTCAGGCAGGTTTGAAAACCGCTCAGGAAACGTCATGATTGCTGCTGCCTCGTATTTGCGGATCATTTTGCCCGCTTGTTTTAACCCACAATACCCATTTCAACGCGAGCGGTCCAGAAAAACACACGCGTTTTCAATTCTCTCATCAACGACCTGTGGCTTTTAAGTCAGCGCGACCTCCGCCGCAGCACCAAGACGCAAGAGCTTATTTTCGGTATTTGGGGCGGTTTGCAGCAGTATTCCGGTGGATGAAATACCTGTCGGAAGCGTCAATCCTGTGAGCCCCATCAAGTTGCCAATCCGCGTGTTGCGCAGCGCCAAAAGATTTTCCGTCACGTAATAATCATTGTCGGACATCAGCCGCTCTGCACTTGGGGGCAAAATCGGCGCAGTTGGCAAAATGACAGCGTCATAACCTGCCGTTGCGGCCAAATACTCCGCGCGGTAGCGCGCCAATTTTTGCCAAGCTTCCACATAATCAGCGGCCATTACCGTGCCACCTGCGCGAAAACGTTCCAAAATCGGCGCAAACATCGCGTCTGGATTGGCCTCAATCGCCTCACGCCACGTGGCATAGGCTTCGGCTGGGAACAAAATTCCAGATAGATCCATAGCCGCGCGCACGGCTTCAATCGTGCCAAATTCAACCACAGCGCCAGCGTCCTTGAACTTTGCAACGGCCTGTTCAAATCCGGCCAAAGGGTCCGCGCGAATGTCATCAAAGGCGATTGTTTCCAACACCAAGAACCGCTTGCCCTTCACGCTCGCACCGCGCAAATCCGGCGCTTGCGATCCGTCGAGAACGGCGAACATCTGTGCTGCGTCTTCGACCGTTTTGACCAAAGGGCCCACGGTGTCAAACGACGCCGCCAAAGGCACAACGCCCGTGCTGGGAATGCGTTTCGCCGTTGTTTTCAGGCCAACCAAGTCGTTCCAAGCCGCCGGAATACGCACAGAACCGCCCGTATCCGTGCCGACCGCACCCGGTGCCAATTGAAACGCCACCGACCCCGCAGCCCCCGACGATGAGCCGCCAGAAACCGCCGCGTGGTCATTCACGCAAGGCGTTGTTTCGGTGCTCGGGTTTAAGCCAAGACCTGAAAATGCCAGCTCGCTCATGTGGGTTTTGCCCAAACTCACCAGACCTTGCGCGCTGGCGCGCTCCACTACCTCAGCGTCGCGTGTTGGCACACGGTTTTTGAGCAACGCAGACCCCGCTTCTGTCGCTGTGCCCGCCGTGTCGAACAGGTCTTTCCAAGACACAGGTACGCCATCCAAAAGCCCCCGCCGCACGCCGAGTTTGGCGCGTTCAGACGCGGCTTCGGCTTCGGCCATGGCGCGATCTTTGGTGAGGCGCGCGTAAATGCGGTGCCCGAGCGGATGCGCCTCAGAGGCTTGCAAATACTGCGCGGTCACATCAACCGGATCAAGCGCGCCAGTCGCAAAGGATCGCCCCAAATCACACATCGACAGTTTGAAAATATCACTCATGGCGCAGGGTCTTTCGAAGATTGGTCATTTGCCACACGCTAGCGGCACAAGAACGCATGGACAATCCCGCATTCAACGCCATATTGGCGACATGACAAATTCGAGCGACATTCTGATTGTGGGCGGTGGCCTGAACGGACCTGCGTTGGCGCTTGCCTGCGCAAATGCAGGACTGACGGTCACGATCATCGACAAAATCAACACCGCAAAACTGTCCAGTGACACCTTTGATGGGCGCGGATATGCCTTGTCGCTGTCCTCGCAAAGGTTGCTCAAGGCGATTGGTGTTTGGGATGCGGTGAAAAGCAACGCGCAGCCGATTTTGGACGTGAAGGTCACGGATGGCAAAGCAGGCGATGGCCCTGCGCCGTTTATGTTGGAATTCGATCACGCCGAAACAGATGACGGCCCCGTTGGGTTTATGGTCGAAGACCGCTTTCTGCGTGTTGCCTTGCTGAGCGCACTGGCGGCACATCCGCATATCACGCAGATCGAAGCCACGGTGACGGCACAAACCAGTGACGCCGCAACAGCCCAAGTGACGCTTGACGATGGCACGGTTTTGACCAGCCCGTTGATCATTGGCTGTGATGGGCGCACATCGGGCACAGCGCTGCGCGCGGGCATCGGGCGGACAGGCTGGGGCTATGATCAAACCGCATTGGTCTGTGCCATTGCTCACGAAAAGCCACACAACGGCTGCGCGCATCAATATTTCATGCCCGCTGGACCTTTGGCGATTTTGCCCCTGCCCGGCAACAAAAGCTCCATCGTTTGGACGGAAAAGACCAAGGCCGCTGCCGAAATTCAAGCGCTGTCTGACGCTGACTATTTAGAGGTTCTGCGCCCCATTTTTGGTGATTTTCTGGGTGAGATCGCGCTGGCTGGCAAACGATTCACCTACCCATTGAATTTGACCTTGGCCAATGCCTTTGCCGCGCCGCGCGTGGCGTTGGTGGGGGATGCCGCCCACGGGATGCACCCCATCGCGGGACAAGGATTGAACGCGGGCTTCAAAGATGTTGGGGCTTTGTCGGAAGTGATCGTAGAGGCGCACCGCCGCGGCGAAGACATCGGCCGCATCGACGTGTTGGAGCGTTACCAACAGTGGCGTCGATTTGACGTGGCCTCACAGGCTGTGATGACTGATGGGTTTAACAAGTTGTTTTCAAACAACAACCCGATCCTCAGATTGGGACGGGATATTGGCATGGGCATCGTCAACGCGCTGCCAACCGTGCGCCGCGCCGCCATGCGCGAGGCCGCTGGGGTCAGTGGTGATCTACCAAAACTGATGCAAGGCAAACCACTTTAGCGACGTTTAGTTGTCGAGCGCGCGCGCTTCGTCGGCCAACATAATCGGAATGCCGTTGCGAATGGGATAGGCCAGCTTGGCGGTCTTTGACACCAGCTCTTGCGCGTCAGCATCATAGCTCAGCGGGCCACGCGTAAGCGGGCAAACCAAAGCTTCGAGCATTCTGCGATCAAATGGGATTGTCTCGGGTGTCATTACATTATGTCCTCGTTGTTGCCGCCTCGTAGCGCAAATTCCATCAGCGTGACAAGTGTTTCGCGGCGCGTTGTGAGCGACGGGGCCTCAAGCAGCGCCTGTTTGTCTTCTGGCTCAAACGGGCAGAGCATCGACACCGAATTGATCAATGCCTCATCAGACGCCGCCGCCAGACTGTTCCAATCGACGTCCAATTCTTCGTCCGCAAAGTAACGGCGCAGAACTTTCAAAAACGCATCGCGGTCCAGCCCAGCGTCGTGCTCTGCTGGCCCCAGATCGCGTTCGAAGTCGGTCCACTCAAGGGTCGCGCGCCTGTAGGGTGCAAAACCGCTCACTTCTTCACCGATGCGACAACGCGAAATACCAGTGAGCGTGATCATGTAGCGGCCATCTTCGGTTTCGCTAAAGCTGGTCAACCGCCCAGCGCAACCGATGGCGTTCAGCCTGTCGCCCGCTGCCCCGCCGCGCGGTTGCGCCATGACAATCAGGCGCTCAGGCGTTTTCATGCAATCTTCGACCATTTGCAGATAGCGTGGCTCGAAAATGTGCAGCGGCAAAGGCGCGCGCGGCAACATCAACGCGCCTGGCAGCGCAAAGATGGGCAGCACGGAGGGTAGATCATTTGAATTTTTCATACCCATGAACTAGCCCGCCATTCCAATCAGACAAATATCATTGATGATAATTTGCGACGCCCGTTCAAAACAATCGGATCATTGGGTTTCAAACTGTCGAAAACCTTGAACAATTGTTCTTTGGCAGCGCCTTCATTCCAATCGCGATCTTGTTTGAATGCGGCCAACAAAGCCTCAACAGCTTCTTCGACCTGACCCTCTGCGTGCAAAGCTGTGGCCAAATCAAGGCGTGCTTGCATATTGGCAGGATCGGCTTCCACAACGGCGGTCAGTTCGGCAACAGGGCCTGCGTTTTCGGCCTCACGCGCCAGCGCGATTTGGGCGAACACGGCCTCGACCAAAGGTGAGTCTGAGATCTCAGCAGGCATGCCGTTCAGCACCGCTTCGGCTTCCTCCAGTGCATCTTTGGCAACATGGCATTTGGCCAAACCAACAAAAGCACCAACGTTCTTTTGGTCTTCTTCCAAGATCGCGGCGTATGTTTCGGCCGCGTCATCAACCTCGCCCGCTTCAAACATCTCGTCGGCAGCTTCAACAGCGGCGTCCAAACCACCGTCATCGCCAAGGTCCAAAAGCTTGGCCACGAAAGCGTCGATTTCGGACTGCGGCAGCGCGCCTTGGAAGCCATCGATTGGCTCGCCTTGCCAGAAGGCAAAGACCGTCGGAATGGATTGCACCCGCATTTGCCCTGCGAGCATCTGGTTTTGGTCCACGTCAATTTTTGCCATGCGCACTTTTCCGTCGGCTGCGTTCACGGCAGCCTCCAAAGCCGGCCCGAGCGTTTTACATGGGCCACACCAAGGCGCCCAGAAGTCGACGATCACAGGGACCGTTTTCGACATCTCGACCACTTCTTGCATGAAGTTGTTTTCGGTCACGTCAATGATATGTGCGCCCGCAGTTGGGGCGGTGGATGTCCCGAGTTCGATCATTTGGGTCTCTCCTGAAACGTTGCTTGGTCTCTATATGCGCTTGTTTGCAGAGATTTTAAAGGTCGAAGGTGGCAAAGACGGGCGCGTGATCAGATGGTTTTTCCCATCCACGCGCATCGCGCAACACGCGGCTGGAATGGGCCGCATTGGAAATGTCGGACGTGCCCCAGATATGGTCGAGACGACGGCCTTTGTCGGCCACGTCCCACTCTTTGGCGCGATACGACCACCAGCTGTACAAAAGCCCTTCGGGGATGTCTTGGCGGGTGATGTCGACAAAGCCGCCTGCGTCTTGGGTCTGGGCCAGATGTTCGACCTCGATCGGGGTATGCGAGACGATTTTGAGCAGTTTTTTGTGGTCCCACACATCATCTTCGCGCGGCGCGATGTTCAGATCGCCCACGAGAATAGATTTTTTCGGTTTATTGGCATGAAAAGCGTCGCGCATTTCGGTCAGGTAGTCGAGCTTTTGGCCGAACTTTTCGTTGATCTCGCGGTCCGGTTTGTCGCCACCTGCGGGCACATAAAAGTTGTGAATGGTCACCCCGTTTTCCAGCTTGCCCGCCACGTGGCGCGCATGACCCAGAGAGGCGTAATCTTCGCCGCCCGCGTCCTCAATCGGCAGTTTCGACAGGATCGCAACGCCGTTATAGCCCTTTTGCCCGCGCGCAACCATGTGCTCGTAGCCCAGCGCACGAAAGCCTTCGAGCGGGATTTTTTCGACGGGGGATTTGCACTCTTGCAGACACAAAACGTCAGGCGCTTGTTCTTCGAGAAGTTTCAAAACAATCGGCTCGCGCAGACGCACTGAGTTGATGTTCCAAGTGGCGAGCGTGAATGACATGAGCGACTTCCTGAGATACGGCCAAAGCGGCCTTTTACATTTGATCGTCAGGTTAATCTGCCTTGCACGCTTGCGCCACCCAGAATTGGGTCAATCGTATTGGACCACTTCGACCTCAATGCCATCGGTGGCGTCAAAGTAGAACCGGCGACCTGGTTCATAATCGGCGTGTGAGCCTGTGGTGAACCCCGCCCGTTTCACGCGTGCCTCAACCGCATCAAGGTCATCGACCACAACGGCGATGTGATTGAGACCCGAAAGCATGCCATAGCTGTTGGCGGCTGGGACTGGGGCGGTGGGCGGCTGGTAGATGGCGATATAGCTATCGGCCCCACCCACATGGGCGCTTTTACCACCATTGATTGACGGCCCCTGCCAGCGGATGTCCCACCCAAAAATGTAAGTCATCCAGTCGGCTGTTTCTTGCAGGTTCGCGACGGTGACATTCACGTGTTCTAGCTTCACTTGTGTCATGATTCTCTCCAATTCAGGTTTGATTTGCTTTGGTGAGTTAAGTGTGTAATTGCTAAAGCTCACTTTAGGTCAAGGGTTTTTTATGGCACTTTCAAAAGAACTTTCCATCGGGCAAGTCGCCGCGCGCACTGGCATCGCTGTGTCGGCCTTGCGCTACTATGAATCTGAGGGGCTGTTGCAGGCCAATCGCAACGCAGGCGGGCAGCGGCGCTATGCGCGGGTGGCGCTCAGACGGATTTCATTCATCATCGCGGCGCAAAAGTTTGGTTTTTCCATCGCGCGCATTCGCGAATTGCTGAAAGACCTGCCCGAAAACCGCACTCCGAACGAGGCAGACTGGGGCAAGATTGCTTTGGACTTTCGCGCAGAGCTGGACGCGAAGATCGCATCACTGGAAAAGCTGCGCGACAATCTAGAAGGCTGTATTGGCTGCGGCTGTCTGTCGATGAAGAAATGCGCCATCTACAACAAAGACGACGCGGTCGCCGCCCGTGGGCCTGGTCCGCAGTTGCTCTGAACAGCAAAAAGGCCCCCAAAAGGGAGCCTTTTCACAAGGGAAAGGTCTAAGCCTTAGAATGTTGGCAAAGGTGGCAATGGCTGACCGAGCCACTCTTCGGAAATCGCATCCAATTCACCGCCAAGTGTCTTGTGCAAGATAAAGACGTTGACCCACTGAAGCAGATCGAAGTTGCCTTTTTTCACGCCGATGAAGGCAGGGCTTTGCTTCAAGATGAACTTGGTCTCAACGCTCATGTCAGGGTTGTCAGCGGACACTTGCGCGGCAGCTGTGTTACCAGCAACAAGCACGTCAACTTGACCAGATGTGTAGGCCGCCAAAGTCGCAGCGTTGTCACCGAAACGGATGATTTCAGCATCTTCTGGCGCGATTTTTGTCAACTCTAGGTCTTCCAAAGTACCGCCTGTAAGGCCGATTTTCATGCCTGACAGATCAGCCGCAGAAGAGATCATTTTGTCGTCAGCAGCAAAAGCACCAGAGTAGAACGGCGCGTAAGCAGCAGAGAAC
Organism: Pacificibacter sp.; assembly: GCF_039769035.1. NCBI lineage: Bacteria > Pseudomonadati > Pseudomonadota > Alphaproteobacteria > Rhodobacterales > Roseobacteraceae > Pacificibacter > Pacificibacter sp. The sequence goes on along the minus strand of NZ_JBDMZG010000146.1, from coordinate 9,645 downwards.
CAGATGGATTTCGCACGCTCAGGGTTGGCACCCATAGTGGCGATCACAAGATCAACGCGGTCTGTTTCCAAGAACGGGATACGCTGTTTTGACACAACAGGGACGATTTCCAATTCAACGCCGAGGTTTTCCGCGATCAATTTAGCAACGTCGACGTCATAGCCAACGTGCTCGCCTTCCATGCCCAATGAGCCGAATGGCGCAAAGCTTTCAGGCACAGCGATTTTAACAACGCCAGCGGACAAGATGTCTGACAGGTCAGCTTGTGCAGGGGCAGTGAATGGCAAAGCCATAACCGCGGCTGCGACCATAGATTTAAAAGTAGTTTTCAACATGTTGGAACTCCTAGGTTGAGATGTGCGTCCTGCTTTAGGCAGGTTTCTTTGAAACTGAGCCCAGACGTTTCTCCAACCAGCGCGACCATAAAGACAATGGGTAGCACAGGCAGAAATAGATCAACGCCATGAGCGGGAAGATGATGTAAGGTTCGGACCCTTCGATGGGCGCGTTGGCCCAGCGTTTGCCGATCGCCATAAGGTCGTGAAAGCCAATGATGTAAGCCAGCGAGGTGCCCTTGATGATCTGCACCATGAAGCCGACGGTGGGCGCCAAGGCGACGCGCAGTGCTTGCGGCAAGATCACTTTGCGAAGAGTGACGAAAAACCCAAGACCGATGGCACGGGATCCTTCCCATTGACCTTGTGGAACGCTTTCAATCGCGCCACGCCACACGTCCGCCATATAGGCCGAAGAATACATGGTGAGCGAGAAAATCGCCGCGATCCACGGATTAACAGTGACACCAAACAACGCAGGCGCGCCAAGTCCGGTGAGGAACAACAGCATCAACAGCGGCGTCGATTGGAACAGCCAGATATAGCTGATGGCAAAGCGCTTTGCGGGCTTGCTCGGCATGATCCGTAGCAAGGTGATGGCCCCGCCCAGAATGCCACCGCCGATAAAGGCGATCAGCGACAGATAGATCGTGTACTGCGTGGCTTCGATCAGTTGGAATAGAATGATGCCGTCGGGTTTGCCCAAAAGGCTGACAAAAAACTCTTTCATCGTGCGCCCTTCCAGCGGAAGGCCCGCTTTTCAACCACCTGCATCAGCCATTTGAAGGCCAAGGAGATGAGGATGTACAAAACCGTCAGGGTGAAGAAGACCTCGAAGGACCGGAACGTACGGCTGTCGATATAGAGACCCGCTTGGGTCAAATCGCGCACGCCGATCTCGGAAATCACGCCCGTTGTGAGGAACAAGAAGATGAACTGCGAATTGAGCGAGGCAAACATCTGCGCCACAGATTGTGGCACGATGATTTTGAAAAACTGGACATAACGCGGCAGGCCCAAAGCCTTGGCGGCGTCATGCTGCCCGTCGTCGACAACCTGAAAGCCTGCGCGCAGAATTTCGGCGAAATAGGCAGAAAAGTTGAGCGTCAAAGCCAAAACAGCGTGCGCCCAAAACGGCCAGACATAGCCCAAAAGCTGCGGCAAACCGAAAGCCACGAAAAACAACTGCACAATCAGCGGCGTGTTACGGATGAAGTCCACATAGGCGGCAGACACATAGCGCAGAACAGGGACTTTTTCATAGCGTGCGGCGGACAAGCCCAGCGCCATAATGAAACCAAGTATCGCCCCTGCCAGCGTCAAGACCGCACTCAACGTGACGCCTTCCGCCAGCAACCACAGATATTCCGGATTTCGGTAGATTTCGAAGAATCTCAGTTCCATGAATGCCCGGCTCCGCGCTGATCAGTTCGTATACAATCTTGTACTTCAGTCGAACCAATAGGCAGTCGCAGGTAGGTACAAGATAACGATAACAGCTAAAGGTCAGCATTCATGGCCACGCCAAAAATCGAGGCTAAATTTTGATCACCCGCACAATAAAAGGGCCGGATCATAACGATCCGAGCCCTTTTGATGGCGATAGCAGCGTAAAAATTATGCGGCCAAGCGGTATCCGCCAGATTCTGTCACCAAAATGCGCGCATTCGAGGGATCAGGTTCGATCTTTTGACGCAAACGGTAGATATGCGTTTCCAAAGTGTGCGTCGTCACGCCCGCATTGTAGCCCCATACCTCGTGCAACAGCACGTCACGCGGCACAACGGATTCGCTTGAACGGTACAAATATTTCAAAATATTTGTTTCTTTTTCCGTCAGACGAATTTTCTTTTCATCATCCGTGACCAACATCTTTTGGGCAGGCTGGAACGTGTAAGGCCCAAGCTGGAACACCGCCGCTTCAGATTGTTCATGGGTGCGAAGTTGCGCGCGAACGCGGGCCAAAAGCACAGGGAATTTGAACGGTTTGGTGATGTAATCATTTGCGCCTGCATCCAGACCCAAGATCGTATCCGCATCGGTGTCGTGACCTGTAAGCATCAAGATCGGTGCTTTGACACCGCTTTTGCGCATCAATTTACACAGCTCGCGACCATCTGTGTCTGGCAGGCCGACATCCAACATGACCAGATCATAGTGCTGATCCTTAATCTTCTCCATGCCCGTTGCGCCGCTGTCGGCTTCGAAAATGTCGAAATCTTCGGTCATCACCAACTGCTCGCTGAGCGCCTCGCGCAAGTCGTCGTCGTCATCAACCAGCAAAATCTTTTTGAGAGTGGCCATTGTGAATGCCCTCCTTTGTTGTCTCTGTCTAAGAAGTGATGCGCGATCACGCCTGCGACAAGATTTGCGACAGTCATTTCACGCAACCGTGTAAATCGGGCGGGATATGTTTCACTTTGCGACAATAATCACTACATATGGCGCTGTCACACCGATGGAAATGCATATGAGCCTTGCCCCTAGCCTACCAGAATTGATCGCCCGCGCCCGCGCAGACCTGCGCATGGGGGTGCCTATTGTCCTGCGCTCAGAGTCTGGCATGTCTTTGGCAATCGCGGCGGAAAATCTTTCAGGCGACCGCTTGGACACCTTCAAATCCATTGGCAAGGTTGTTTTGGCGATCACATCACGCCGCGCAGAAACGTTGAAAGTGCCGATCTATGACGGCGATGTCGCGCGACTGGACGTGCCTGCGGAGGCGAAAACCTCATGGATCGAATCTATCGCGGACCCCGCTGATGATTTGAACACCCCGATGAAGGGACCGTTTGTGAGCACCCGTGGTGGCTGCGCCGAACGGCACCGCGCCGCGATCAAGCTGGCCAAGTCTGCCCGCTTGCTGCCCGCCGCGATTTTGGTCGACACAAGCGACGCCCTTACCTTGGCGGCTGAACACGGGCTGACCGTGGTGCCCGTTGAAGAGGCCACACCTTATATGGAGCTGCTCGCGCCGTTGCAGGACATCGTGAATGCGCGCGTGCCGCTGACAGCCCATGACGCGGGGCGCGTTCATGTGTTTCGCCCTGATGATGGCGGCGAAGAGCATTTCGTCATTGAGATCGGAAAACCAGATCGCAGCAAGCCCGTCTTGGCACGATTGCATTCGGCCTGTTTCACCGGCGATCTGTTTGGCTCGCTCAAATGCGATTGCGGGCCACAGCTGCACGCAGCGCTCGGCGCGATGGGTGAAAACGGCAGTGGTGTGCTGCTGTATCTGAACCAAGAAGGTCGCGGCATTGGTCACGCCAACAAGATGCGTGCCTATTCTTTGCAAGACCAAGGCTATGACACTGTTGAGGCCAATCACCGCCTTGGCTTTGAAGATGATGAGCGCGATTTCCGCATTGGTGCGGCGATCTTGAAAGAAATGGGGTTCTCTGCTGTCAATCTGATGACCAACAACCCCGCCAAAATCGCCCGCATGCAAGAACATTGCATCGAGGTCGTTTCCCGCGTGCCTTTAGAAGTCGGCAAAAACCGCCACAACAGCGCTTACCTTGCGACCAAGGCCAAAAAATCGGGGCACCTTCTATAGTGCAGCCGTTTTCCCCCACAGATATTGTCGCCAGCAAATGGGGCGTGCGCTTTATGGGGCGGCGCTTTCCCTGCTCAATCGGCAAAGGCGGGATCACGTCACACAAGGTTGAGGGCGACGGCGCCTCGCCACGTGGCACACATTATATGCCCGGCATTCTATACCGCGCGGACCGCACACCGACGATCACCGGACCGATCACTGGCGAAATGATCTTGCCGCGCGATCTGTGGTGCGACGCACCCGATCATCCTGACTATAATCTATTGGTCAAAGCACCCTTTGCGCCCAGTCATGAAAAACTGCGGCGCGGGGATCGTCTGTATGATCTGGTGCTGATCACCGATTGGAACTGGCCAGAAGCGACGCCACATAAGGGATCGGCGATCTTTGTGCACCGGTGGCGCAGACCGCGATACCCGACAGAAGGCTGCATCGCCTTTCGCCCAGATCATTTGCGATGGATTGCACAGCGCATCACGCCTCGCACCCGCCTGATTATACGCTAAGTGATCTCATACGCCCGTGCGCCGAAAATGGCAGATCCCACCCGCACATAAGTCGCGCCATGGGCAATCGCCGTCTCAAAGTCGCCCGACATCCCCATCGACAGCTCTGGCAAATCGTTGCGCTTGGCGATCTCGGCCAACATCGCAAAATGCGGCGACGGATCTTGATCCGCCGGTGGAATACACATCAATCCTTCGACAGGCAGACCCAAATCGCGACACTCATATATAAAGGTGTCCGCGTCATCTGGCAGCACGCCAGCTTTTTGCGGCTCTGCGCCCGTGTTCACCTGTATATAGAGACGCGGGCAGTTTCCGGTCTCGGCCGCGATACGCGCAATGGCTTTGGCGATCTTAGGACGATCTACCGTATGGATGACATCGAACAGCTCCATGGCTTGGCGCACCTTGTTGGATTGCAGCGGTCCGATCAGGTGCAATTCCACGTCTGAATACGATTCCTTGAACGTCGGCCACTTGCCTGCAGCCTCTTGAATGCGGTTTTCACCGAACACGCGATGACCCAAGCGCAAAACATCTTCGACGCGTTCATTTGGCTGAATCTTAGAAACTGCGATCAAATGGGCTGATTTTGGGTCTTTTCCGGCCAAAATGGCCGCTTTTTCCACCCGATTTTGTATATCTTTGAGCCCCACGGACGCCTCCAAACCTAATAAAACTTGGCTATTTTCACACATTTAGGCCGGATTGCCACCGATGCGCAACAAGTGTGTGACCAACTTGCATCAATTCTTATCAGACCACCCAAAGTCACCCCACTTCCCTTGACCCAAAGCGCCATAAGTCGCAAATGTCTCGGCATGTGCTGGATTATCTAGCATCACATTTTTTCAAATCCACGAGGGTAACAATGAAAAAGATTCTTCTCTCCTCTGCAGCTATCGTCGCCTTCGCTGGCGCAGCAGCTGCTGACGTAAGCTTCGACGGCGGTTCTGCTGAACTTTCTTACAACGACATGACTGGCATGGCTTGGGAGCTTTCCACTGGCTTGTCATTCTCACAAGAATTGAACAACGGCTGGACAGCTGGCGCATCTGCAGCCATCGAAGTTGCTAACGACAATCTCGGCAACACCAGCGACGATCATGTCATTCAATTCGAAGACCTTGAGTTGTCTTTGACGTCTGAAATGGGCGGTCTTTACCTCGGTGACACAGCAACAGCTGCTGGCGTAAACTTCTCAGCTCCTAAAGCTCTTGACGGCGCGCCTGAAGCTGACTTCGACGTCAACATCTTGGATGAAGACACAGACGAAGTTGAAGCTGTTCTTCGTGCAGAATTGACATACGGCGACTACTCTGTTGCAGTTTCTGGCGCAACTGGTGCCGGTGCAACTGACTTCTCACACGTCCAGTTCTCTGCTTCTGCTGACCTCGGTGGCGTAACTGTTTCTGCAGCTTACCAAGACGCAGATCACGACGGTCTCGACGACGACGGCGACCTAGAGAACCTTGTTGGCGCAGCGACTGCATTTGCAGTTTCTACAACACTTGCTGGTGCTGACCTTTCTTTGGGTTACCTCGACAATGGCGCAGAAACATCAACTGGCCTCGGTGCTTCTTACACAGTCGACGCACTGACAGTTGGCGCTTACTTCACGTCTAACACTGTTGCAGACGACGCATGGGGCCTCGACGCTTCTTACGACGTAAACGAAATGGTTTCAGTTTCAGCTTCTTACGAATCTGACGACTCATGGGAAGTTGGCGTATCTTACGACGCGGCTCCAGTAACTGTTGGTCTTACACTTGAGAACGACAGCGCTTGGGACATCGACGCTACATTCGACGCTGGCAACGGCCTCACATTCGTAGCTGGTACAAACCAAGATGAAGAAGCTTACTTCGGCGCATCTTACGAACTCGGTGGCGACGCTACTCTTGCAATCGAATACGCAAAAGTTGACGAAGCAGACGCTGACGAAGACTTCGACGCAGGCACAACTGTTCGCCTCGGCTTTACATTCTAAGTCTCTAAGACTTTAGATTTTTGGGGCCGCTCCTTCGGGGGCGGCCCCTTTCGTTTGTGCAGTTGCTCGCTTTGAACCTAGCCCCTGTGCCAAAGCACTTGTTCATCCGATATTTGAACGGTACGGTTGCCTCGATTGATCGATAGGGAAACCACCGTATGCTCCGCCTTAAACACACTGCATTTATTGGCTTCATGGCCGCCTTTACATTGGCGGGATGTGGAAACGGGAGCCTTGGCTCTTTCGGGTCGCTCGGCGTAGGATCTCTGTCTGGTGGCGCAAATGCCCAACAGGTGGACGGCGAAACTGTCGATACGCGCAAGACGGGACAAGCGGTTGAGCTGCCCAACGGCGAAGTCATTGTGGTCGAACAACCCAATCGCCGCGGCGTTTTGGGCGGAGGCCGTGGGTCTTTGGAAGCCGGCGCACAAGTGAACAAATACATTTGGAACGCAGCCCTTGATGTGCTGTCCTTCCTGCCTGTTCAATCAGCCGATCCATTTACGGGCGTGATCATCACTGGATATGGCACACCTCCGGGTGGCGGCCGCGCTTACCGCGCTGTGATCCACGTAACCGATCCAGCCCTTGATGCACGCACCTTGAACCTGTCTTTGTACACCCGAGGCGGCGCCGTCAGCGATGACACCGTGCGCGCAGTCGAAGATGCTATCTTGAGCCGTGCCCGCCAATTGCGCACAGGCAAGTAACACACACCATATGTTTTAAGACCACGCCGAGCCGACGTGCTCGGCGTTTTGATGAAGACCCGAAGGATACGACACATGACCAGCTACACCCCTGCCGATCTTGAACCAAAATGGCAGAAGGCTTGGAACGAAGGTGAGGTTTTCCTCGCGAAACGCGATGAGAGCAAACCGAAATACTACGTGCTTGAGATGTTCCCGTACCCGTCAGGTCGCATTCACATCGGTCACGTGCGCAATTACACCATGGGCGATGTTGTCGCGCGGTATAAGTCCTCGACAGGGCATAACGTGTTGCACCCTATGGGTTTTGACGCCTTTGGCATGCCTGCGGAAAACGCGGCGATGGCCTCTGGTGGGCATCCGAAAACATGGACCTACGCCAATATCGACACCATGGTCGACCAAATGAAACCGCTCGGCCTGTCGATTGACTGGACGCGGATGTTTGCGACCTGTGATCCGGAATACTACGGTCAGCAGCAATCGATGTTTATCGATATGCTCGACAAAGGCTTGGTTTACCGGAAGAACGCTGTGGTCAATTGGGACCCCATCGACATGACCGTTTTGGCCAACGAACAGGTCGAAGACGGGCGCGGCTGGCGCTCTGGCGCTTTGGTTGAACGTAAAGAGCTGACCCAGTGGTTCTTTAAAATCTCCGACTATTCCGAAGATTTGCTGGAAGCCATTGATACCTTGGACAATTGGCCTGACAAGGTCAAAACCATGCAGAAAAACTGGATCGGCAAATCCCGTGGTTTGCAGTTCAGCTTTGATATTGTTGGCCGTGACGACCAAATCGAGGTCTACACCACCCGCCCCGATACGCTCATGGGCGCGTCTTTTGTCGGCATTTCTGCGGATCACCCTTTGGCCAAAGAACTGTCTGACGCCAATCCAGACATCGCGGCCTTCTGCGAAGAATGTCGCAAAGGTGGCACCACCGCTGAAGCGATTGAGAAGGCTGAAAAGCTTGGTCTGAACACAGGCGTTAAGGTCAAACACCCGCTCGATCCAAATTGGGAATTGTCGGTCTATATCGCCAACTTCATCTTGATGGATTACGGCACAGGCGCGGTCTTTGGCTGCCCAGCCCACGACCAACGCGATTTCGAATTTGCCACCAAATACGACCTGCCGATCACACCTGTCTTTGGCCCCGTCAAAGGCGAAGCTGCCGAAGGCGAAGCCTATGTGCCGCCAAAAGCCGACATGGTGAAATACTCCAAAGGCTTCGCAGGCGAGACCGTTCAAACCGGCGAAGCAGCCGTGGATGCGGCGATTGAACTGTGCGAATCCAAAGGCTTTGGCACAGGCGTGACCAAATATCGCCTGCGCGATTGGGGCCTGTCGCGTCAGCGTTACTGGGGCTGTCCGATCCCTGTTGTGCATTGTGATGACTGTGGCGTTGTCCCTGAAAAGAAAGAAAACTTGCCGATTGAGCTGCCCGATGATGTGTCTTTCGACATTCCTGGCAACCCGCTGGATCGTCACCCGACATGGCGTCAATGTGCCTGCCCAAGCTGTGGCAAAGACGCGCTGCGCGAGACCGACACGATGGACACCTTCGTGGACAGCTCTTGGTACTACGCGCGCTTCACTGCGCCGCGCGCGACCACGCCGACCATCGCCGAGGACGCCGATTACTGGATGAACGTCGATCAATATATCGGCGGCATCGAACACGCGATTTTGCACCTGCTTTACTCGCGTTTCTTCGCCCGTGCGATGAATGAAACAGGCCACCTGCCTGACAGCGCGCGCGAGCCGTTCAACGCGCTCTTCACCCAAGGCATGGTGACACACGCGATCTATCAAAACGCAGAACGCACAGATGACCACGGCCGCGCGATTTACCACTACCCGGAGGAAGTGGAAGAACGCGATGGCGAAACGGTTGTCAAAGCGACTGGCGAAAAGATCAAAGTGATCCCATCCGCCAAAATGTCGAAATCCAAAAACAACGTGGTCGATCCGGTTGAGATCATCAAACAATATGGTGCTGATACGGCGCGTTGGTTTGTGCTGTCCGACAGCCCGCCCGAACGCGATGTGGAATGGACAGCGTCAGGTGCCGAAGCCTCTGCTAAACACCTGAACCGTGTGCACCGTTTGGCGGCCGAGCTTGAAAACCAACCTGAGCAAGGCACAGGCGACGAAGACCTGATCCGCGCCGCGCATAAAGCCATCGTCGAGGTCACTTTGGGCGTTGATAGCTTTGGCTTTAACGCCTCTATCGCCAAGCTTTATGGCTTCACCAATGCCATCGCCAAATCCAAAGCGGGCCGTGAAGCCAAGCGCTTTGCGATCAAAACGCTGGCACAGTTGATGTCACCGATGACGCCGCACCTATCTGAGGAAATGTGGTCCCTGCTGGGTGGCGAAGGCCTGATCGTGCACGCCCCTTGGCCTGTCGCTGATGAAGCGATGCTGGTCGAGGATTCCGTGACCATGCCGATCCAAATCAACGGCAAACGCCGCGATGAAATCACCGTGCCAAAAGACATGCCGAAAGAAGAGGTTGAAAAACTTGTTCTAAAGG